>JADLKP010000015.1 GCA_016838945.1 Methanobrevibacter sp. | reverse complement strand
TCAATTTATTTTTTTTTCAATTTTTATAATATTATTTTGAAAATGTATATATACATTATTAATTAAATTAACAATATGAATGAATGTCTCTATAAATTTTTTAATCAGGTTATACAATCAGATTTCATTATTGAAGAAGATGGCTCTAAAAAAACAATTGTCCTTGGGGAAAATGGGGAGTATGGTACAATGGAAACATATTCGCTCTTTCCAGGAATCGTTATTGCTTATATGGATATGCATATAGAAAATATGGAAGATGTTTTCATAGAAAAGAAATTTGATATTCGTCTATTGCAAATCAACCATTGTTGTGAAGGCAGATATGCCTATTCAATTGGTGAGGACAAGATGATTTATTTTGGAAAAGGGGATTTGTGCGTTAGCATATATGATTTAACTAAAAGCATTTCGGATTTTCCATTAGGTTATTATAATGGATTTCAGATTCTCATAGATGTTGATGTGGCTAATGATCATTTAAAGCAAATAATTTCGTTTTTTGACTTGATTGATATGTATAATGAGTTGGAAAGGTCTCAAGGTTATGTATTGGTTAGAGCAAATAAAAGAATAGGCCATGTAATTGGGGAGTTGTATAGTGTTGATAATAGGATAAAAGAATCTTACTTTAAGATAAAGTGTTTGGAATTATTGTTGTTTTTTTCTATTGCCCATTTAGAGAATACATCAAATATTCAGTTGTCCAAATCTCAAGCGGAAATTGTTGAAAATGTAAGGCTTGACTTAACTTGCAATTTAGAATCCCAAATTACAATCGATCAATTGGCGGAAAAATATGGCATAAGTAAAACCACTTTGAAAAATTGTTTTAAGGAAGTTTATGGAAAACCTATTTTTAAATGGAGAAAAGAGTATAAGCTTGATTATGCTTGTCGTTTAATTGAAGAGGATGAACTTACAATAACAGAAATTTCCAAAATAGTCGGTTATAGTTCACCATCTAAGTTTACTCAAGCATTTAAGGACTATGTTGGTTGCACCCCAACAGAATATAGGGGATAAATTCCAAAAACAGGTAAATGCTCATCATTTTTCATATTAATAAATATTTTTTTATACATATATATGTTTTGGTATACATAAAAAATCTAAAAAACTCTTTTGTCTTTTTGGTATATTTTTTGTCTTTTCAGTTCAAAAATATTTATATATGGATTTTAATTATATCTTTAAATGAAAATAGGTTTATTTTTTTTAATTTTTAAAAAAGCCCTTAAATTACTTGTTTTATTTATTTTTAACATGTTGTTTGGTGGTGTCTTTTTTGATTATTTTAAAATTTAGGTAAACCTAAATTCTATCTGTAAAACTTTATTCAGTTCCAATTTAATGTATAGGAGTTTTTTATGTCAAATAACAAAAATAAAAATAAATTTTTAAGATTACTTAATTTTTCTGGAAATTATAAGTATTTAACCATTTTAGGAGGGGTACTTTCTGCTTTAAGTGCTATTTCCTTACTTATTCCATTTATATATATTTGGGATGTGGTTAATGCACTTTTAATGGTAGCTCCAGATTTTGCTAAAGCGCAGAACTTAGAATCTTATGCTTTTAGCGCATTTTTCTATGCAGTTTTAGGAATTGCATTAAACTTCTGCGGTTTGATGTGCACCCACTTATCTGCATTCAAGAATGAGAAAAACATGAAGGATGCGGCTTTAACTCATCTATTGAAATTGCCTTTAGGGTATTTCTCAACCCATACCAGTGGTGGGCTTAGAAAGGTAATTGATTTCTCCACTGCAAAGACTGAAACATTCTTGGCTCATCAAATGTTTGATTTGGTTGGTGCAATTATTACTCCAATAGCATTTTTATTATTGCTTTTCAGTTTTGATTGGTTGCTTGGCTTAATTTGCATTATTCCAATAATCTTATGTTTCATATTTATGTATCCGATGTTTTCCAAGGAATCACAAAACTTTATGGAACAGTATCAGATGTATCTGGAGAAAATGAATGCTGAAGCGGTTGAATATGTGAGGGGAATTCCAGTTACAAAAGCATTCCAACAATCTGTATACTCATTCAAGAATTTCATAGATGCAATCAGAAACTATGGAAAGTTCTCTGCTAATTATTCTCTCTCGACACAGCTTCCAATGACTGCATTCACAGTCTCTATCAATGGTTTCTTTGCATTGCTGATTCCTGCAGGAATTCTGCTTGTAGGTGCTGTTGCTGATGTAAAATTCCTTGCCAACTTCATGTTCTATGTTATTTTCACACCTGTTTGTGCTGTAATGATGAATAGGATCATGAATGTTTCACAGGATTGGATGTTGGCAGCTTATGCACTTGATAGCATTGAGGAGATTTTAAATGAAGACCCCTTGATGGAATCTTCAAATCCTCAAAGCCCTAAAAATCATTCCATTGAGTTTGAAGGTGTTCATTTTGATTATGATAAACCTGATTCCAGTACCGCCAATGAGATTTCAGATTCATCAGAACATATTTTGAATGATGTTAATTTGAAAATCAATGAAAATGATTCTGTAGCATTGGTCGGGCCATCTGGTGGTGGAAAAACTACTATAGCATCACTCATTCCAAGATTCTGGGATGTGGATAAAGGCAGCATTAAGGTTGGTGAAGTGGATGTAAGAGATATTTCAACCAAGGAATTGATGGAAAATATTTCATTTGTATTCCAAAACACTAAACTCTTTAAGGATTCCATTTATAGGAATGTTGCAATTGGAAAAAGAGGTGCTTCAAGGGAAGAGGTTTTAAGGGCATTAAGTCTTGCTCAATGTGATGACATCATTGATGAACTGCCTGAAGGCATTGATACTGTCATCGGAACCGAGGGAACTTACCTTTCAGGGGGTCAACAGCAAAGAATTGCCCTTGCAAGGGCCATATTAAAAGATGCTCCAATCATCATTTTGGATGAAGCGACTGCACTTGCAGACCCTGAAAATGAATATATGATTCAAAGGGCAATTTCTGAAATTACCAAAGATAAGACTGTAATCATGATTGCTCATAGGTTGTCCGCCATTAGGAATGTAGATAAGATCTATGTAGTTGATGGCGGAAGAATTGTAGAGGAGGGCAGTCATGATTCTCTTGTAGAAGCAGGTGGGCTCTATTCAAGAATGTGGGATGAGTTTAATCAATCCATCCAATGGAAAGTCAAAAATGAGGTGGCAAAATGATACAGGAATATTTTGTTGAAAGGTTTGGACTTACAGAGCAAGGTTCAAGCAATCTAATTAAAGGCATTTTATACACTGCACTTGAAAATCTTTCATTCATGTTTCCAATAGGATTATATGCGCTATTGCTTTATATTTGGATTAATCCATTGATGGGCGGAGATATTATTGAACCGAATCTTGAAATGTTTATTGTAGCTATACTAATCATTTTGGGAGTCATATTTGCATTTGCCTGGAAACAATACCACTTTGTATTCAATACAACTTATGTTGAAAGTGAAAACAGAAGAATCAATTTGGGAGAAAATTTAAGGAAATTGCCTCTTTCATTCTTTGAAAGAAGAGATTTGGCTGACTTGACTGCAACAATCATGAATGATTGCACTGATTTGGAGCATGTTTTCTCACATGCAATTCCACAGTTATTAGGTTCAATATTATCAGTGACTCTTGCAGGCATTGGGTTGCTTTTCTTTGACTGGAGACTTGCCCTTGCATTATTATGGGTGGTTCCAGTTGCATTCATATTGATATTCCTCTCAAAAAGATTGATTAAGAGGGGCAGTGAAATCGTCACTGCGGATTTGCTTGAATGTGGAGATTCAATGCAGGAATGCATTGAATCAGTTCGTGACTTAAAGTCATATAACTATCAAGATGAATATTTATCCAAATTGATAGGCATCACAGGCAAAATTGAAAAATCAAGGATAAAATCTGAATTGATGGGTGCTGTCGGTGTTGTTCTTGGGAAGGTGGTTTTAAATCTTGGAATAGTTTCTGTAATATTGTCAGGTTCCTATTTGATTATGAATGGACAGATTTCAATTTACACTCTTTTGATATTTTTGATTGCTTCTGCAACCATTTATGCACCAATTGAAAATGCTTTGCTCTTCCTTACTGAAATATTGATGATGGATATCAAGATAGACAGAACAAAAGAAATTGAAAGTCTCGTTATTGGAGGCGGTTTGGTTGATTACTCTTTAAATGGGTATGATATTGAGTTTAAAGATGTCAATTTCAATTATGATAATTTAAAGGATGTTTTGTCAGACATTAACTTCATTGCAAAGCAAGGGGAAGTCACTGCACTAGTTGGACCTTCTGGTGGAGGTAAATCTACTGTTTCAAAGCTTGCAGCAAGATTTTGGGATCCTATTTCAGGCGAAGTTTCACTTGGTGGACAAGATTTAAGCAAATTGGACTCTGAAAAGCTTCTTGAAAACTTTTCAATTGTTTTTCAGGATGTCATATTGTTCAATGATACTGTATTGGAAAATATCAGAGTTGGAAAGAAAGATGCAAGTGATGAAGAAGTTATGGAAGCAGCCCGTCTTGCAGAATGTGAAGAGTTTGTCCAAAAGCTTCCAAATGGATATGATACTCTAATCGGAGAAAATGGTGAGCTTTTATCTGGAGGTCAAAGACAGAGAATTTCCATTGCAAGAGCGCTTCTTAAGGATGCAAATGTAATCCTTTTAGATGAAGCTACTTCATTTTTGGATGTTGAGAATGAGTCTAAGATTCAAAGGGCCATTTCTACTCTGATTAAAAATAAAACAGTTATCATCATTGCTCATAGAATGCGTACCATTGCAAATGCAGACAAGATTGTAGTCTTAGATGAAGGTAGAATTGTAGAGCAAGGTTCTCCTGATGAGTTGATTGCTTGTGATGGTTTATTTAAACGTATGGTCGAACTGCAAAAATTAAGTGGAGAATGGGAGATTTAAGTTTATTTCCATAATTGTGATGGGGAAATATAATTTCCCCTTCCTCTTATTTTTAATCTGAATTTTTTATTTTCATAAAAATGAAAGTTTTCATCCACTTTAAATAAGAATTAAGGAGAAAAAATATGAATGAAAGGTTAAATGTAAAAGATTTGATTACTGTAGGTATTTTTTCAGTGATTTTGATTGTATTGATATTTATATTTGGAATGTTAGGTTATATTCCTATTCTAATGCTGACACTTCCTATTTTAGCTGCATTGATTTGTGGAATTCCATATATGCTATTCTTGACAAGAGTTAACAAATTTGGAATGGTGACTTTAATGGGTTTGATTTTAGGTATTGTGATGTTCCTCTCAGGCCACACTTGGGTGCCTATACTGGTATTTACATTATGTGCATTTGTTGCTGATTGCATTTTAAAAATGGGAAATTATTCCTCCTTAAAAAATTCAATTATCAGTCATGGTGTTTTTATCTTGGGGATAATGGGTAATATGCTGCCCTTTTTCATCTTAAGAGATTACTATATGAGTTCTATGAAAGCTTCTATGGGAGCGGGTTATGTGAATACCATTGCACCATTCCTTACAAATGAGACATTAATTGTGCTATGCATTTTAACAGTTATTTGTGGTATGATAAGTGCATATATAGGAAAAATAGTATTGAAAAAACATTTTGAAAAAGCAGGTATTGCTTAGTTGAAATAAAGAAAAAAAATCGAAAAAATAATTAAATGTGAATTCAAAGCAATAAAAAATTAGGTGAGATTTAATGGAATTAGGACTAAACAATAATCAAAAAACATTTTTTAACTTAGATCCACGAACAAAAATTTTCCTCCTTGTGATTTTAAGTTTTATGGTTTTTAATGATGCACCATTATATATAAGTGGAATTTTAGTTTTAATTCCATTTATTTGTTTATTCTGTTCAAATCATAAAAAAACAGCCATAATATATATTTTGGTATACGTTCTAGCAAAGTATATTCAGATTTGCTTGCTTCCGACGGCTACTGGTTTGGTTTCATTTATTCTAATTGCTTTTAGTTATACTTCATCCAGAATGCTGCCTATTATTTTGATGGGATATTATACATTGGTTTCAACAAAGGTAAGTGAATTTATCGCTTCAATGGAAAGAAGTGGTGTTCCAAAAGATATCACTATCCCAGTTTCAGTTGTTTTTAGGTACATTCCATCTGTTTATGAAGAAATCAAATCAATAACAAATGCAATGAAAATGAGGGGGTTTGGTTTAAATTTCAAATCTTTGAGGAATCCTTTGAAAATGGTTGAATTCTATATGATTCCTATTTTGATTAGTGCGGTTAAAACAAGTGATGATTTGTCTGCAGCTTCTCTTACAAGAGGATTCAGCAGCCCTAAAAAAAGAACACATTTAGTGGATGCAAAATTTAACATTTTTGATTATTTGGTGATTATTGTTTCTTTGTTTGGCTTTGGAATTTATGCATTCTACTTCTTAAGGAGTGTTCTCAGTATTTGATTTCTTATTTTTTTAGGAGAGGCTTTAAATGTTTAGAATAGAAAATCTTAATTTTTCATATAATAATAGGAATGAAAATAGTTTGAATGATATTAATATTAATATCAAAGAGGGTGAAGTCATATTGTTATGCGGGGAGTCTGGTTGTGGCAAGACAACATTGACACGTATTTTAAATGGACTTATCCCTAATTTCTTTACAGGGGACCTTTATGGAAAGGCTTTTTTAAATGACACTCTTGTAAGCAATTTGCCTATCTATAAATTAGCGGAACATATTGGCTCTGTTTTTCAAAATCCAAAAACACAGTTTTTTAATGTAGATACAACGAGTGAATTGGTATTCGGATGTGAAAATTTGGGGCTTGAAGAAAATGAAATTAAAAAAAGGATTGATATAGTCGTCAATGATTTTGATATAGAAAATTTGCTGGATAATAATCTTTTTAAATTATCTGGCGGTGAAAAACAGAAAATTGCTTGTGCTTCCGTATCTGCTGTTTTTCCAGAAGTTTTAGTATTGGATGAGCCTTCCTCCAATTTGGATTCTCAGTCTAGTTGGCAATTTGAGGAAATAATCAAAAAGTGGAAAGAGCAGAAGAAAACAGTTATCATTGCCGAGCATAAATTGTTCTTTTTACCAGATGTTGTAGATAGAGTGATATTTTTAGAAAATGGAAAAATTTCATGGCAATGGTCTATAGATGAATTTAAAGGAGTTAATCATAGGAAGTTAGGCTTAAGGCAATTGAACTTGGAAAAGCTAAGCCCAAAAAGAAATGAATATTATTTGTCTAATAACGAATTTTTAGAACTCAAGAATTTCAATTTTAAATATGGTAAAAGGCAAGTTCTAAATATTGATTATCTAAAAATTCCGAAAAATGAAATTATTGCAATCATTGGAAGGAATGGTGCAGGAAAATCAACATTTGCCAACTGTTTATGTGGCCTTAAAAGATCTTGCAAAGGAGAACTTATCTACGATAATCAAGTCTTAAAAAGAAAAGATAGATTAAAAAAGACTTACATTGTTATGCAGGATGTTAATCACCAACTGTTTTCAGAAAGTGTCATTGATGAGGTTTTATTGAGTATGGATGAAGAGAATATTGGTCTTGCAGAGCATATCTTAACTGATTTAAATTTAATTCATTTAAAAGATGTTCATCCAATGGCTTTATCAGGTGGGGAAAAGCAACGAGTGGCTATTGCATCAGCTATTGCGTCTGGAAAAGAGATATTGATATTTGATGAACCTACAAGTGGATTGGATTTAAAGAATATGATGAGTGTAAGTGAAAACTTAAGGTTTCTTCAAAGTGTTGGAGTGAGTTCTTTCATCATCACTCATGATTATGAATTGATTATGGAAACCTGTTCTCACATACTTCATATGGAAGATGGTGAGATAATTGATAGTTATAAAATAAATGAGGAAAAATTGAAGAAGTTTTTCTTAAGGAATTAATTTTTCTATTTTATAAATTTTTATAACATTTACAACTAATGATTGATTTAATTCTAAAATCTATTAAATAATTTATATTTTTTGAAAAGTTTAATCTTTTCATGCAATTCTTTTTTTATTCTTTTTTCATCCTTATTTTCTTAATCTTATTTTAATTCATAAATTTTATTTTTTGCTAGGATGATAATCTTTTTTATTAAAAACATATTTAATTAAATCTCTTTTTATAATTAGTACTCCTTATAAAAAAATTTATATAATTACACAAATAAAATTATCATTAGTTAACAGTTTTAAAAACAATTGAGGGTGATATTATTAATTTGGGCATAATCGAAAATAATTTAATCAAATCAAAATATTATGTTCTTGTTTATTTGGTTTTAATTATTTGCTCTTTATTTTATATGATGGATGCTGGAAATTATGCCCATCCAAAAATGGAATTATTAATTTTTATCGCTGTATCTATTTTAAGTATTATTTCCATTGCAGTTTATTCCCATTATGGCAACCAAGATGACTTATATAAAGTTGCCTTTGTTATAATTATAGTTTTTGGATTGATGTTCTGTTTCTTAAATCCTGTATTAGGTGGGCCTGATGAATTTGAACATTTCATTAGGTCAGAAATGACGTCAGAAGGGATTCTTGTTCCAACTTATATAGATAACTCCTATTATCCTACAATACAATCTAGTCATGATCTTTTAGGTGATGGATATTCCCAAATAAAAACTGGATGGTATAAAATTCATAAAAAAAACGCTACGATTTTTAATAGTAGTTTATATTGGAATCCAATTAATTATTCTGTAAATACTCAATTTAACTCTTCATTTGCTCAAAATCCATTTTATGGTTATATTCCCCAATCTATTGGCATATCTATTGCAAAGTTATTTGATATGGATGCTATTTGGTTATTATGGTTAGGTAGAATAACTAATCTGCTATTTTATGCAGGTATTGTTGCCATAGCAATTAAAAAAACACCTATATTAAAGGTTCCTTTGTTGGCAATAGCTTGTTTGCCAACAATGATATATCTATCAAGTACGGTGAGTATCGATGCAATGATAAATGGATTGGCCATACTGTTAATAGCCTATTTCTTTTATATGTATTCTGCCCCTAAATACAGTTTAACTAATAAAGATTTAGTAATTTTCTTTATCATCAGTTTATTAATGGTTTTTTGTAAGATTAGTCTTCTATTATTGCCATTTTTAATATTATTTGTTCCGAGAGAGAATTTCAAAGATAGGGGATACATATATTGTCTTTTAGGATTAATAGTTTTAACAATTTCAGCGGTTTTATGGTCAAAATATTATTCAGTTCCAAATTATTGGGCCTCTCATAGATATTATATGCTTTCACATAAGGATGTTAATATGACTAATCAGATATCTTATATGTTTACTCATAAGCATGATGCGTTGGCATCCTTTTTACACTTGCCTATTGATTTCTGTAATTTAATTTTTGCCACTGGTGGCTTCGTTAGCTCAGAAAGGATAGTGTCCCCATTATTTTTAATAATGTTCATAGGGGCAATATCATTATTTTATCCAACTGATAAATTTAATATTAAATCTAGAATAGGTGCTCTAATTGTATTTGTTGGGCTTATTTTAGAAACATATGTAATATTTTTATTATCTTGGACTCCTGTTGGCCAGCTAAATGATATCAGTGGAGTGCAACTTAGATATTTCTTACCTCTATTTGCTCTGCTTCCATTCATATTTAGTATAAATCATAAAAGGCATTTAGAAAAAATAGATGGTGATCTTATTGTAATCACTCTTACATTGGTGTTTATTTCCATTCAACTCATTAATTTTGGAATTTTGTATTACTGATCATTTTTATTAATTTTCTAAAATTCATTTCATTTTTTTTATTTTCTAATTTTTTTATTATTTTAATTATTTTTTCTCTTTTGTAATGTTCATCCGTTTTATTCATAATTTTTTATCAATTTCTAGCTTTTTCTTCCTATTCATATATATATGCTCTTATTTAATAATTTTTGAAAAACAGACATGGTTTAATATATTTGGATATAAGAGTAATAAAAAGATAGTTTGATAAATTTGTTTTAAAAATTTAATTCAACATTTTGATTAAATTAATGTAATTTTTTTAGGAAAAATAGGTCTTTTATAGTTAAAATTTTTAGAAAAAATGAAATTTTTATTTTGGAAGTAGAATTTTTTTAAAAATAGAATAATTAATTTTTGCAAATTCAAAATCTGAAAAAAGATAAAAATATATGGGAAAAATTAATTTCCCATATTAAAAATTTTGTTTTTGTGTTTAACTTTTCCTTCTCAAAGTCATTCCAACAATTACGAGCACGGATAAGAGTGCTAATACGATTGGGTTACCTGTTGGGTACATTTCTTGAGGTGGTACGCCAGGTACCGGTGGTTCTGGAGGTTCAATTACAGTCACTTCAGCGGAATCATTGTTGTTAGTGTAGTCGGTTTCGTATGTATCACATACCACGTGTGCTTTAACAATAAATTTACCGGTTTCTAAAGCTTCTGTATCAAGTATTAATGTTACTTTTTCTCCAGGAGCTAAATCTCCTATGGTCCAAATACCAGTTTCAGGATCATAAGTTCCTTTAGATGGTTTGAATCCTAAGAGCTTTAACTCTTCAGGTATCTCAATAAATGCTGTAGCGTTTTCTGCAGCGTCCGGTCCTTTGTTTACAACAGTTACAGTGAATTCAACTTCATCTCCAACAGTTACTTCCACGACATTAGGGTCAATAGTAAGCACTAAATCACATTCTGGAGGTACAGTTGTTGAATTGTTTGCTTTGTTGTTTGATTTATCAGGATCGTAAGTATCAGAATCAACAGTCGCTAAATTGGTAATGTTCTTATTAGTAGTTGTTACTAATGACTTGATTTTCAATGTAGCGGATTCTCCACTAGCAAGGTTTCCTACTTTCCAGATTCCAGTTACTGGGTTGTATGCTCCAAGGGAGTTATCTGAGATGTGAACTAATCCTTTAGGTAATTTGTCAGTTACCACTACATTAATAGCAGCATCTGTACCATAGTTAGTCACAATGAGAGTCCAGGTAACTATATCGCCTTTATGGACAGTTTCATTAGAAACTAATTTAATAATTCCTAAGTCAGCTTCCGGTTCGACGACTATAGAGCTATTGTCTTCATTATTACTTTTATCAGGGTCATAGGTATCAGATGTAACATTTACATAATTTGTAATTGTTTCATTTGAAGTTGCTACGGTAGTTATAATGGTTAAGGTAGCTGAACTTCCAACACTAAGATTACCAATGGTCCAAATACCGGTTATAGGATCATATGCTCCATTGGAATCATCTGAAACATAGATTAAACCAGCTGGTAAGATATCACTAGCTATTGAATTAATAGCATCATTAGGTCCATTATTAATGACACTAATAGTCCATGTTACATTATTTCCATTATAACATACTTTTGTAGAGTAATCATTGATTTTGATTACTGCTAAATCTGCGATAGGAACTGGGTCAATAGTACAGTTTACAGTAGAGTTGGTTCCGTTTGGTCCAACGATTGTAAGGTTATTGGTTTGGTTTCCAATGTCCATTACAAGTACTTTAACTGTAATGACAGCACTTGATTCAGCAGAGATATTGGTAATGGTCCAAGTGATTTTTTGGCCATCTGCAATTTCTTCAATTAAATCAGCACCATCTATGCCAACAGTTTCTATGAATTTTAAACCTTCAGGTAAACTGTCAATAACAGTTAAAACATTAGTGTAAGTAATGTTTCCAACGTTTGTAATTGTTAAATTGTATGTAACGTTATCCCTATTGTAAGGTGTTGTGTTGCTAACTGTTTTTTGAGGTTCAGGGAGTTTGATGATGCTTACTGTTTTTTCATCGTCATTATTGCTTAAGTCCCATTCATCTTCATAACAGCTTACATTAGCATAATTTGTTACCTCATCAATAGGAGTTACTGCACGAGTCCAAATTGTTAATGTTGCATCGGTTCCATTACCCATAGATCCAATGGTCCAAATTCCTGTATTATGGTCATAAGTACCATTTGTTGCTGTATAATTAATAAATACAAACTGGGTAGGGATGTGATCTTCTAAAGCGACATTAGTTGCATTTGTTCCATTATCTGCGTTGTGGACAGTAATGGTCCATACAGCAATGTCATCAACGAAATACTCATCTCTATCAGAAGTTTTATCAGTAGACAAATCAACAATAGGGACAGGGGTGACAGTTTCATTTACAGTTTTATTAGTACCGTTAGGTCCAATAATTGTTAAGTTGTTAGTTAAGTCTCCAAGTGCTTCCACTTTAACCTTAACTATTATTGTTGCATTAGTTTTTGCGGAAATGTTTGTTATTACCCATGTCACATTATTTGTGCCAATCACTTCATCGCCGACAAATTTACCGTTAACAATTCCAACTGTTTCAATAAATACTAATCCTTCAGGCAAGCTGTCAACAACAGTTAAGTTGTTTGTGTAGTCTATATCTCCATCATTGATGATTGTCAAGTTGTACTCAACAATATCATGATAATATGGAGTGCTGTTGGATACGGTTTTTACTGGGTCTGGGAGTGGAATGATTTCAACGGTTTCATTGTCAACATTGTTGCTTAAGTTCCAATCAGTTTCTCTGCAAGTAACGTTTGCAGTGTTGGTAACTTGGCTTGCATCAACTTTTGCAATTGTCCAAATTGTTAATGTTGCATCGGTTCCATTTTCCATAAAGCTAATGTTCCAAATTCCTGTTTCTTTGTCATAAGTACCTTTAGTTGCAGTATAGTTAATAAATTCAAACTGGCTAGGGATTTCGTCTTTTAAAATGACATCGGTAGCATTTGTTCCATTATCTGCATTATGAACAGTTATGCTCCATATTACAATGTCATCAACAAAGTACTCTTCCTTATCAGAAGTTTTATTAGTGGACAAATCAACTATTGGCACTGGGTCGATAGTTGCATTTACTGTTTGATTAGTTCCATTTGGTCCGATAACAGTTAAGTTATTGGTTAAGTTTCCGAGAGCATTTACTTTAACCAATACTGTAATCACTGCTTTTGTGAAAGCAGGAATGTTAGTAATGGTCCAAGTTATGGTTTGACCTTCAATTGATTCGTCTCCCACTTGCTCAGCATTTTCAATGCTCACAGTTCTAATGAACTCTAATCCTTCAGGCAAACTATCGATTACTTTCAACATATTTTCATAAGTTACATTACCTGTATTGCTTATGGTCAAGTAATATAACACTTCATCATGATAATAAGGAGTACTATTTGAAACGTTTTTCTCTGGATCGGGGAGTGGAATGATATCTACAGTTTTATTTGCAATATTGTTAGATAAATTCCAATCTTTTTCAGTACATGTTACAGACACTATGTTAGTAACATTATCTTTGACTTTTATAGCACGTGCAAATATATATAATTCAGCGTCAGTGCCATTAGCCATAAATCCAATGTCCCAAATCTTAGTCTCATTATCATAGGTACCATTGAGAGTTAAATATCCAATATATTCAAACTCGGATGGTAAGGACTCAATTAATTTAACATTGGTAGCGTTTGATGCATTGTTGGCATTATGGACTGTAATTGTCCAAACTGCAATGTCATCAATGAAGTATACATCTTTATCAGAAGTCTTTTCAGTTGATACATCAACTATAGGATCAACAGTTACATTTATTGTGTCGTTCACGATTGTTTCGTTTTCTTCACAGAATGCACTTGCTGTGTTGTTCCAAGTTCCATTGGTCAATGCGGTTGCGGTAAGTGTGAATACGATGGATTCGTTAACATCTAATCTTTCAATAATGATCTTGTTGTTTTCAAATCTGGTATCGTTGCATACTACATTTCCGAATTGTTCAGGAACGACATCTGTTATTTCTACCATTGTTGCGTTGGATGGTCCGTTGTTGGTAACGTTTATTGTGAACACTACTGTTTCACCAACATAAACTTTACCAGGTTCAACAGTTTTATTTACTGTTAAGTTGACTACTGGGTCGACAATGACAATTGCATCATCTTCGACCACTGTATCGTTTTCTGCACAAAATGCGCTAGCTATGTTATCCCAGGTTCCATTGATTAATGCGGTTGCATTAAGGGTGAATACGTAAGATTCTCCTACATTTAATTTTGCAATAATGATCTTATTATTGCTGTATCTGGAGTCGTTGCATATTACGTTTGTGAATTGTTCTGGTACTATATCAGTAACTTCCACTTGGGTTGCGTTGGAAGGTCCATTATTAGTAATGTTAATTGTGAACAATACGGTTTCACCTACATATACTCTTCCCGGTTCGACAGTTTTGTTAATGCTTAGGTTTACTACTGGATCTACGATTACAGTTACTGTGTCGTTTACGACGGTGTCGTTTTCATCACAGGTTACGTTTGCTGTGTTGTTCCAGGTTCCATTGATCAATGCAATTGCAGTAATTGTGAATGCGTATGATTCTCCTACATTCAATTTTTCAATAATGAGTTTATTGTTGTTGAATGAGGTATCATTGCATCCTGTTACTTGGAATTGTTCTGGTACGATATCTTCGATTACGACTACGGTTGCGTTGGATGGTCCGTTGTTGGTTACGTTGATTGTAAATACAATGGTATCTCCAACTTGTACGTGATTGTTGTCTACAGCTTTGTCAATGGTTAAATTGACTACTGGGTCAACGGTTACATTTACTGTATCATTGACTATTGTATCATTTTCTGCACAGAATACGCTTGCTGTGTTGTTCCATGTACCAGCGATTAATGCGGTTGCATTTATTGTAATTACATATGATTCGCCTACATTCAATTTTTCAATAATTATCTTATTGTTGATGAATGCAGAGTCATTGCATGCGGTTACATTGAATTGTTCTGGTACGATATCGGTAATTTCTACCATTGTTGCGTTGGATGGTCCGTTGTTGGTTACGTTTATAGTGAACACTACAGTTTCGCCAACTTTGACACGGCCAGGTTCAACGGTTTTGTTAATGGTTAGGTTGACTACTGGATCTACGATTACGGTTACGGTATCGTTGATTACTGTGTCGTTTTCTTTGCAAGTTACGTTTGCTGTGTTGTTCCAGGTACCAGCTATTAATGCGGTTGCGGTTATTGTGAATGCGTATGATTCACCGACATTTAATTTGTCAACAGTTATTTTGTTGTTAGCAAATTGGGTGTCGTTGCATGCGGTTACGTTGAATTGTTCTGGTACGATATCTTCGATTGTTACGACGGTTGCGTTGGATGGTCCGTTGTTGGTTACGTTGATTGTAAATACGACGGTGTCTCCAACAAATACGTGATCAATGTCTACAGCTTTGTCGATTGTTAGGTTGACAACTGGGTCTACGACTACGGTTACAGTATCATTAACTACTGTGTCGTTTTTTTCGCAGGTTGCGTTTGCTGTGTTGTTCCAGGTTCCGTTTATCAATGCGGTTGCGGTTATTGTGAATGCGTATGATTCACCGACATTTAATTTGTCAACAGTTATTTTGTTGTTAGCAAATTGGGTGTCGTTGCATGCGGTTACGTTGAATTGTTCTGGTACGATATCTTCGATTGTTACGACGGTTGCGTTGGATGGTCCGTTGTTGGTTACATTAATAGTGAATACTACTGTGTCTCCAACATGTACATGGTCCACATCAACGGTTTTGTCAATGGTTAAGTTGACAACAGGATCTACTGTTACATTGACTGTGTCGTTTTTGACGGTATCGTTTTCTTTACAGGTTACGTTTGCTGTGTTGTTCCAAGTTCCAGCGATTAATGCGGTTGCGTTAATTGTGAATACAATGGATTCTCCTTTATTTAATTGGTCAATAATGATTTTATTGCCTACATATCTGGAGTCATTGCATTTTACGTTTCCGAATTGTATTGGAACTATGTCTTCGATTGTTACGACGGTTGCGTTGGATGGTCCGTTGTTGGTTACGTTGATTGTAAATACAACAGTTTCACCAACTTGTACGTGATTGTTGTCAACGGTTTTGTTAATGGTTAGGTTGACTACTGGATCTACGATTACTGTTACGTTGTATTCGACGACGGTGTCGTTTTCTTTACAGGTTACGTTTGCTGTGTTGTTCCAAGTACCTGCAATCAATGCAGTCGCTGTGATTGTGAATGCATATGATTCTCCTTTATTTAATTGGTCAATAATGATTTTATTGTCAACATATGAGGAGTCGTTGCATCCGGTTACATGGAATTGTTCTGGTACGATATCTTCGATTGTTACGACGGTTGCGTTGGATGGTCCGTTGTTGGTTACGTTGATTGTAAATACGACGGTGTCTCCAACGAATACATGATCAATGTCTACAGTTTTGTCGATTGTTAGGTTGACTACTGGGTCAACTGTAACATTTACTGTGTCATTGACTACTGTGTCGTTTTCTTCGCAGGTTACGTTTGCTGTGTTGTTCCAGGTTCCATTGATTAATGCAATTGCTGTAATTGTGAATTGGATTGATTCTCCTTTATTCAAGTAGGAAATAGTGATTTTGTTGTTTTCAAATCTAGGATCACTACATCCAGTAACATTGAATTGTTCTGGAACCACATCTTCTATTACAACATTTGTAGCATTTGATGGTCCGTTGTTGGTTACATTAATAGTGAATACTATTGTGTCTCCAACTTTTACATGTCCAAGGTCTACGGATTTGTCAATGGTTAAATTGACTACTGGAAGTACAGTTACTGTTGCATTGTCTTCGACGACGGTGTCGTTTTCTTTACAGGTTGCGTTTGCTGTGTTGTTCCAGGTTCCATTGATTAATGTTTTTGCTGTAATTGTAAATAGATATGAGTCCCCTACATTCAATTTAGGAATCATAATTTGATTTCCGCTGAATGAGGTGTCATTGCTTGTTACATATTCGAATTGTTCAGGGAGAACATCTTCTACTTTAACCATTGTTGCGTTGGATGGTCCGTTGTTGGTTACATTAATGGTAAATATTACATTTTCACCAACGTATACGGTATCAACGTTAACGCTTTTATCAATAGTTAAATTAACTACAGGCAATACTTCAACAGTCTTATTGTCTTCATTGTTTGTTAAATTCCAATCTTCTTCATTGGAACTTGCATTTGCAATGTTGTTGTATGTGTCTGCAAATGTCGCAATGGAGTTAATGGTTAATTGCACAGTTGAACCATTGGTCATGTTTCCAATAGTCCAAACACCTGTTTCATTATCATAGCTACCTTGTGTTGCAACATAGCTGACAAATGCAAATCCAGAAGGCAATTTGTCTGTTACAGTTACATTAGTTGCATTGGTACCATTTTCTGCATTGTGAACAGTAATTGTCCAAATTACAGTGTCCCCTACATAATATTCATCATGGTCTGAATCTTTATCAGTAGAGATGTCTACATATGGAATTACTCTGAATGCACTGGTATTTTCAATGACTTTATAGTTCCAATCTTCAGGGTGGATTGCATAAACACTATAGTTTCCAGGTCTTAATGGTTTTGTAAGGGTTACAGTGACATTTCCATAAATATTAGTTATAAGATCTGTCATTGGAAGTATTACTTCACCATCTTCATGATTAATCATGAGTTGAATTAATTGTTCAAATTCACGATCATCCTGATATACTTTTGTTCCATTTTCACTAAGTTCCGCTCCATTTACTGGTTCAAGAACAGTATTTCCTGTATTAATGGTTTGTCCGTAATTGTTCCAGTAAGTCACATCCAAGAAATGAATTTGATTATTGGATGCTGTGTTATGGATTGCATTAATGATATTGTCCCCACCAACGTGAACAACAGTCACATTCACATCACTTTCATTATAAAGGCTTTCTTCAGGCTCTGGAGTGATAATTAAAAGATAGCTCCATGCTTGATTTTCACCAAATATGTCATGTTGAAGGTTGAAGTTATTTCCGTCAGTGTAGATTGCAGATCCGTTACGAGCTTTATTGTTAGTGAAAGTGTTGCTATTAGTGTTGGTGTTGTCACCTTTTACATATATAGCTCCACCGAGACCGGTAGTTCCTTCAGCACTAGCAGGTACCGCTTCGTTGTAAGTGAAGGCATTTTGGTTGATAGTTGAGCCACTTCCTTGTATAAAAAGGGCTCCACCTTGGTCAGTTACATTGTTTTTATTAAATGTGTTGGAGATGATTTGACTGTTGTCTCCATCAATATATATTGCTCCACCATCGGTAGCATTGTTGCTATCAAATGTAGAACCTCTAATATTGGTGTTTTGACCTTCTATGAAAACACCTGCACCATTTTCCGCTTTGTTGTTTTCAAAGCTACATCCTTGGATATTTGTGTTGTCACCTTCAATATAAACTGTACCGTTTTCAGATTCATGATTTGTGAAAGTGGTACCTGTTATGTTGGTTCTTAGACCTTCAACATATATTGCTGCACCATTTCCACCTTCTGCATGGTTACTGTCAAAATTACAGTTTATAACTTTAGTGTCATTACCTACAATATATACTGCACCACCACAACCATTAGATGTTGAGTCTGGCCAGTCACAAGCATGCACTGTAGCGATATTGTTTTTGAAGGTACAATCAATAATTGTTATGTTGTTACCTTTAGTGTTATCACCATTGAATGCTGTATCACCCATGGATCCTTTATCTTTTGAGATTCCACCAACCATAATGGCGGTTCCTTGACCACCTTTATTATCAGTGAAGTTACAGTTTTTAATATAAACGTTATCGTGACTTATACCAAGACCAGCACTGTATTCGTCTGTTCCGGTACAGTTGATAAAGTTACAGTTTTCTACAACTTCATATCCGTACATGCCGGAGTATGGGGATGTAGAATAACGTCCATGAATATAAACTGCAAACCATCTGGAAGTGACATTGATGAAGTCACAATTTTTTATGGAAGATGGGACATATCCAGGGCCCCATTCAGACTCGTCTGCTATACAGATAGCACCAGAGTGTTGACCTGATGTGGTGTTAATAAATTTACATCCATCAAAGTCTGCTGCAAGTGCTGCACAGAATTGACCATGCCCATCTTCAAAACCATTAAAAGTTTGATTACAGTAAAGGAACTGACAGTTTGTTACTTTATAGGTTTGACCATTCCATCCCGGTTCAAGGGGGATAGTTTGATTTTGAATAGGTGAAGGTGCATTACCTCTATTACCATTGTATGAAATAAATTGTGCATAAGATTGGCAATATTCAAATATGGTATTGCTCATTGACCCCCTAAAAGTTTGAGACCCACTATCATAATTTACACTACATGAAGCTAGACGGCCAACTGAAATAATGTTGGAAAACCTGCAGTTATCCATGGTAGTACCACTAAACCACATGGCAATTCCTGTATCACTAAATGTAGCATATTTTGAATAATCCCAAGGGTCATGACCTCCAATTACCCAAATGTTTCTTATGGTTCTGTCATTAAGATTTCCACTACCACTAAAGGTATGTCCATCAAGGCAGACTACACCATTTGCCAAAGTTCCTGAATTAATCAAATCATTCAATTCATTGATAGCATCCATAATATTGCTTACAGTACCATCATCATAGAAACGTATGACATTGCCATCTCGAGTATATGGGCCTGCGCCTAATATATCTTCATCATTACTAGCTCGCAATAATTGCGCTTTGTTATTCAAAGTTAAACAATCATTACTTTCAATTTCGTCTATATCTTGTTCTTCGTCCTCCAGGTCCAGTGAGGGACTTGATGTATCATCAATCGAATTCAATTCACTCTCATCTAAATTTTCATCAACTGAATCTATTAGTTCATCGTTTGAATTATCTTCAACCGAATCCAATTTAACGTCGTTTAAATCTTCTTCAATTGAATTTACATCTGAAACAGATAGGGTTGTAAGTTCGTCCGTGTTTGAATCGTATGTTAATTCACTTGCACTTACAAATGAAATTGAAAATATTATTAAAAATAGTATTAAAGTGAAAAATAAATCTCGCTTTAAACGCATAATTTTCCTCATTTTAAAACAATTTTTATTTTGTTTAACTTTAATATAATGAAAACTTTTGCCTTTTTAATAATATTAAAATAAGAAAAACATATGAAACCGCTACATAAGTAGCATTTATATTATTAATATTTTTATAAA
>JADLKP010000269.1 GCA_016838945.1 Methanobrevibacter sp. | reverse complement strand
TATTTCTAATAATATTTCTAATAATATTTCTAATAATATTTCTAATAAAACTCTAAAAATATAATAAACTATTAAGTTATAAATTCTCATCAAATTTATAAATTAATAGTTCAGCATAGATTGAATTTCATATATGGCCATCATTAATAAAAATAATTTAAAATAATTAGAAAAGATCTAATTATTTAAATTAAAAATCACTGATTCTAAATCAGAAATTATTTTAATACCTCTACCATCTTTTTGACAGTTGAAGGCAAATGATTGTCATGATTAGAAATAATTTTTACAGTAGCTCCAGTTAAAGTAGCATAAGCCATTGCTGCAGCTCTGTTCATTTCTTGATGTAACTGAATGTCTTTTGCTTTTTCAGCATCTCTTTGTCTTGTTTCATCACCTAATCTTCTTACGATAACCTCATCAGGATATGCTTCAATCAAGATAAAGATATCAGGGTTTAAACCTTCCAATACCCATTTAGGGAGACCTGGCAAGAAACCTTTTGGTGTGCTGATAGTACAATGAGTATCCACAATCACATTAGTGGTTTCAGATTTTTCACTGATTCTGATACCTGCTTCCTTTTGAATCTCCTTTTGAGTTTCAGCAGGCAACTTTCTCAACTCATCCCTATTTTCAACAAGACCTTTTTCTACAGCAATTTCAGTCATGATATCCCCATAGTTTAAATGAAGATAATCCACTTCCTCTAATGCCTTATTAAGTACAGTTGTACTTCCAGAACCTGGAATACCAGTAATAACTACTAATTTCATTTAAATCATCTCATAAACATTATTTTGATAAGTTAATTAACTAATAATAATCACAAAGAATTAAGCAATACAAAAAAATAAATGGAAAATAAATTAGTTATTTCCAAATACTTTTCTTAACATTGGATGCATTTCCATAAGTTGCTCTTGTGCAATCTCTTCATAGAGTTTGTATACAATACCTACAGTAAGCAATACACCAGTACCTCCACCGAGAGCACCAGTCAAGTCAGCAATAAATGCCAATATACCTACAAACAAACCACCGAGAATTGTAAGAGCGGGAATATACTTTTTCATAATCATATAAAGTTGTCTTTTACTACTTCTGAAACCAGGAATTTGTATACCTGAGTTATAAAGTTGTTTAGAAACCTCTTTTGCATTTAATGATCCACTGATTTCTACCCATAACCATGAGAAAAGTACACAACAAGCCAAGAAGAAAATAGCATAGAACAATACTCTTAATGGATTGGTAAACAATACACTTAAACTGTTAGGGGTTGTTAACCATAATGCAAGACCACTGATAGGTCTTCCACCGGAAACTTCACCTAAAATAGGGAAACCAAGTTTTTGGAATACACTAGCGAAAAGTGAAACGTTTACAAGAAGTGCACTGGTTAAAATAACCGGCATGTTACTTGCGTAAATGAATTTCAATGGGTATTTACCTACAGATCCTCTAATTCTACCGTGACCTCTTACTTGACCATGGGAAATTGGAATCTCAATTCTCATACATTCACCATATACCGCCATCAAGAACACAATAATGGTTGCAATCAATGGAATCAATATAGGGAAGTTTGGAGCTCCACCAATAATGGATTGTATAAATGCAGGAAGGATACCTGAAGCAGATGTAGATGCTGCAGACGCTGGCAAGAAATTGAATGTACCAGTAATGATAGTTTGTGCTACACCAGCAGCAATGAATAATCCTACACCACTACCGAATCCCCATTTGGATACAACTTCATCAAGGTATAAGATTAAAATTGCCCCAACAACCAATTGGAGAATCATTATCCCATAATAAGAAGTATCAATAGGTACTAAACTTCCAGTAAGTACTAAAACTCCTGCTTCGAAAATTGTGAATAAAATAGCTAATAATTTTTGAGTACTTTGAAACATAGCTTTATGTTCATGCTGAGATAAGTCTAAATTTAATATTTTTGC
Organism: Methanobrevibacter sp.; assembly: GCA_016838945.1. Classification (GTDB taxonomy): domain Archaea; phylum Methanobacteriota; class Methanobacteria; order Methanobacteriales; family Methanobacteriaceae; genus Methanobrevibacter. Next base: position 583 of record JADLKP010000269.1, on the reverse strand, counting down.
ACCAACTAAAAGTTGCAATACAATAGATGCTGTTACAATAGGACCAATACCTAAAGTAAGAATTGACCCAAAGCTACCTGCCATAACAGCTCTTAATTGGGCAAATTGATCAACTGCAGCTGGACTCAAACCATACAATGGAATTTGAGTTAAAAAATAATATAAAACTAAAACAATAGCTGTCCATTTAAGCTTTTCCTTAAAGTCTTGCCTATGAATAGGAGTCTTGACCTCCGGAAGCAACCTAAATATCGGCTTAAAATTCTCTAAAATCATTTTTTCCCCGTTAATTATTATCTATTAATTCAAATCAGATTTAAATTATTAATTATCATAAGATGTGGTATGATTAATTAAATATGATTAATTTAATATCTTAACTTTGAATTTTCTATTCTTAAATATTTTAATTAAATTTTTTTAAAAATCCAAAATATTAGAAATAAAATTACATAAATGATTAATATTTTTTACTAAATGATGTGCTGAATTTTTCCATCAAGCACTTATATATTATATATAATATTATAATATTTTAGATTAATAATGATTATATTTTTTATATAATATAAACTATTCGATA
>JADLKP010000268.1 GCA_016838945.1 Methanobrevibacter sp. | reverse complement strand
AATGTTAAAAAGCAATGTTTGAAAATATGGAAAAAAGAGAATAAATGAAAAAAATATAAAAAAGAGAATAACTGAAAAAAATATAAAAAAGAGAATAACTGAAAAAAAGTATAAAAAAAGAGAATAAATGAAAAAAAGTATAAAAAGAAAAAATAGCAATTTAAAGATTAATGCAGAAATTCATATAATTAATCATTATTTTACTAAAATTACAGGAACTTTAGAGACTTTCAGAGCATTTTCAGCTACACTACCTATTTTAGAGTAGTCTTTATCCTCTTCATTGTCCATTGACTTGCCGAAAGCTCCAAAAACAGCAATATCCGGGTTGATTTTTCTAATCATAGTAGCCATATCTTGAATAGGGTCTGCAGTGATGATATGTTCCACTACAACAACTCCCCTCTCTTTTCCTTTAGCTGTAATGTCATCCAAGACGGCTCCACCAGCATCATCCAAGTCATCATATGAAAAGTCCAATGCGAAATCCATAACATACAATGCAGAGATCTTTGCACCATATTTGCTTGCCAAATCAATAGCCAAATCCACAGCCTTATCCCCACATTTGGAACCGTCACTAGCCACTAAAATATTCTTAAACATGTTATCATCTTGAAATAGAAAAATAATTATCCTAAATTAAATAAATAAGTTTTAATAAAAAAATAAAGAAACAACAAAATAATAAAATAAATAAAATAAATAAACTGATTACATCAAGTAATCAGCCTTACAGAATCCAATGAAGTCATCAACTAACCTATCAACATCTTTAGTGTCATCCTTAAGAAGACCTTGGTCAATGAAGATAGCCCTGTTGCTTAATTCCCTAATGAAGTCTGTATTGTGTGAAACCATTACAATGGTAATTCCAAACTCCTTGCAGATTCTCTTAAGTGAGTTGGTTACTGTTCTCAATGTTTTTGGATCCAAGTCTCCGAACGGTTCATCAAGCAATAGGATATCAGGTTTGGATACGAGCACAAGTGCAAGCATAGCCCTTACTTTCTGACCTCCTGACAATTCAAAGGATTTTCTTCCTAAAATGTCTAAAGGCAAGTCAAGCGCTTCAAATAGGTCTGCAACCTGTTCTGCAATTTCAGCTTCAGGGAATTTAGGGAACAATTCATCTAAAATGCTTGGTTCAAGTCCAACTTGCTCAAGACGAGCTTTAGCTTCCCTTTCAGGAAGGTCTGTCAATTGGTACAAAGCATCAAGCAAGATGTCAGGCAATCCTTCTTCCTTAGCCCTTTCTTTTGCTTCCTGAACCATATCAAATCTTTTATAACCTAATTTCTTAGCTAATTGGCTTTGAACGGTAGCCCAATATACCAAAGCGAATTCCTGATGCATGAAACCTATGTTTCTTCTAACTTCCATCCTGTCAAGACTTGCTTTTCTGATGTCTACCCATTTGGTTACAGCTTCTCCATCCTCTTCTTTTTCAAGCTTGAACAATACATCTCCACTGTCAGGCACATCCATACCACCTAACATGCGAAGAAGAATTGTCTTACCTGCTCCACTTGGACCTACTAAAGATAGGATGTCTCCTCTTTTTACTTCAAAGCTGATGTCCTTCATATGCAAAACGTCTTTACCTTTAAGCAAATAGAACCTTTTATCCAAATCACATGCTTTAATCAATGTTTCATCTGTGGATTCAAGATCAATGTCAACAGGGTCTTCAATGTCTGATAGGAATTCATCAATAATCTCATCAACATCTCCCTCTTTAGCTATTTCACCATCTTCCAAAAGGATCAGCCTTTCAGCTAAGAATTTATGAATCTCAGGCAAGTGTGATACCAAAACAATAGTGATGTTTAATTCCTCATTGATCTTTTTAACAGCATCCAAGATTTCCTGCTTGGTTTTAGGACATGCCATTGTAGCAGGTTCGTCAAGAAGCATTACTTTAGGCTTTTTAGCAAGCTGTCTTGCCATGATAAGTCTTTGCTTTTCACCACCACTCAATACAGAAGCCAAGTGGTCGGACTTTTCCTTAAGGCCTACAAGCTCCAATAGCTCATAAGCTTCCTTATCGAATTGGTCATGAGCCAATTCAAAGTCTGTTCCTGCCTCATCACCGTATTTTGCACCATATAGTTTCCTTACGACATTGTCAAGTACAGTTTCAGGCCAAATTCCAAAAGACCTTTGCAAGTGAATTGCAGTTTCCTTTTTGACTTGATTGAAATAAAATTGAGAGGAATCCGGCTTTAAGGTGTATCTATCTACTCTAACTTCACCTTCATCGAATTTTTCCACTCCTCTTAATATTCTCAAAAGAGTTGTTTTACCGGAACCGCTTGTTCCTAAAATACCTACAATCTCTCCTTCTTTAACTTCAAGATTAATGTTATTTAGGGCATTCACTTCTTCCCCATTATCTAATTTATATGATTTAGAAAGGTTTTTAATACTTATCATTATACCACGATTTGAATTTTTAAATGATTATTTTATTAATTAGAATCATTAATTTAATAATTTGTTTAATTTTAAATATTATATAAAATATTTATACATTATATAATATTAAA
>JADLKP010000267.1 GCA_016838945.1 Methanobrevibacter sp. | reverse complement strand
GATAGTAAAGTATATAAAGAATATTTAATATAAATTCCAATATATTTTGTTTAATTAATAAAATATTAAAAAATTAAAATTAATTTGATATTTTTTTAAAGCAAAATGGATAAATAAATCATAGTTATAAAAATTAAATTTTTTATACATTTACTAATGTTTGGAGGTGAAAGCAAAAATGGGTTTTAAACATAAATTAGTTTTTATATCCATGATATTAATAACTATTTTATGTATTTCTAGTGTTTCTATTGTTTCTGCAAGAAGTCCAGATGATTATTTAAACTATAATTTAGATGGCAATGCCTTATCTGAACATTTGGAATTAGAAAAATCTTCACAATCTGTAGAAAATCCTAATGAAAATAGCCCATATGAAGCTTTAGTGAAGGATGAAAATTCTGTTGACTCAATAATAGACGATTCAAATGAGAATTCAGAAATATTGGGTGATGGAGAAGATGAAGAAAAACCAGATGTACCTGATTTGATTCCAGAGGGAAATAGTGATGATGTAAACTATGTTTACCCAAGCAACATCCATAACTACTTCAAAAATGGTGTTTTGGATTCAAAGTATGCCAATAAAACATTAATATTTATTGGTGATTTTGAAGATTTAGGCAAATTAACTATAAATTCCCCATATGTGAATATTACTGGAATAAATGCACATTTGAAAAATTGCGTATTTGATATTCAAAGAAGTGATATAAGCTTATCCAACTTGGTTCTCGAATTGGATAAGGAATTTAGAGAAAATCATGGTGCAGGAATATTTGTTGCAGGAGATAATGCAAATATATTCAATCTGACTATAAATTATACTGTTCCGGATAATGTGGAAGCTTATGCAATATTATCTAACGAATATATCGACAGTTATGTGGATAATTTGCAAATAAGAGATTGCTTTATTAATTTTGAAGGGCATAACGAAGATTTAGATGTTTATAATTGTGCAGTTAAATTAATTGGCGCTTATTACTCAATAATGGAAAACAACACCATCATATGTTCACTTCCTTTAAAATTGATCATGTATGGAGTTGGACCTGAAAGTTTAGATTCAGAATATGCTTATGCAGTAGGTATTGAAGACTGTGAGAGCTTTCTTTTAAACAATAATACAATCATTACAGATGTCAATAAAAGACCTGCAATTCAATATCCAACTTTGGACTCAATTTCAATAAGCGAATCCGACAATGTTGTAGTAAGCAACAATTCCATCTATATGACTGACTTCGTCACCCCCCAAGGTGTGGAAAATTTCCTATATGGAATTAATGGATACAATCTAAATGACTTGCTTATAATCGGCAATAACATATCCATCATTACAACTGGAGGCAAATTATCTTTAGGTACTGCATATCCTATTCAGATTTCCGGTCCAACAAGCGGCGTAAACATTACTGAAAATAACATATCCTCCGTTTCAAATGGACCAAATCTCGGAATATATTCTCAAAACTTCTTTGGGGACACTGAGTTATTCGTAAGCAATAACATCATAAACATTACCGGATTAGCTGGCCAACATGAATGGGCTTTAGTTGCAGGAATTGAATCTCAAGATACCTATTCTGAAATATTCAACAATACAATTGAAGTGCACAGCATTGCAGATGTAAACGAAGGAGACAATATCTACGGTATCAGTTATCGTCAAAGCACTGATAATGAACATGTTTTCAATATCGAAAACAACACTATGTTCAGTGATGGCAAAGTTGGCGTTTACATATTGGGATCTGATGAGTCCAATGTAAATGACAATACTCTCATATCATTTGATAAAGATGCAAAAACTGGTGATGATGCTTATCAAGAAGGGCCTCGTGATCATGGCAACACAAATGCCAATAACAACAAGGTCATAAGAGCTGAAGATTATTATCAAAACCAAAACATCAATATCAACGGAAATGGAAATGGTGATGATAATGCTCCTCACACCAATCCATTGATTCCTCATCATGGAGATGGAGACAACAGTGGAACTAACCCTATGGTTAATCCAACAATTCCCGGATATAATCCAAATCATGGAATTAGTGATGGAGACAATTCAGACACCAACAATACTAATTTCATCGATAATGACGGAATGGAAGATGGTGACGTGCAAGGAACTATCAATGATGATAGGCCTTATAATGGACACACCACAGATGCTGATGATGGAACAAATAGAGAACATTCAAACAATAACGGCAATGCCAATGCAAATAATGATAACAAAATCAATTCCACTTCAAATGATGGAAGCTTAGCTTCAAACAACACTGATTCAAGTCCAGGATTAACTGGAACTGATCCAATAGGAAAATCTCCAGATTCCTCATCCCAAGGACAAACAGAAAGTGTGGCTAAAAAAGCATTTAAGATCAATGAAGTACTTGATTTTGCTAAGGATAAAACATTAGAAATGTTTTTACTTATCATTGGGTTGTTTATTTTATTGATTATTGGATATAAACGCAAAAAGACATTTCTTTAATAATTAGTTTTTTAACTAATTATTTTTTCTTTTTTTATTTTTTACTATTTTTTATAA
>JADLKP010000266.1 GCA_016838945.1 Methanobrevibacter sp. | reverse complement strand
TTTTTATTATTTTACTTTATTTTTTTTATTTTCATCATCTTTCATAGAAGCTTGATTAGTTTTAATGAATACAAATAATTTTATATATTATAAACAATATATTATATTTTAATCATTGTAAAATCTATAAATTTTTAATTGCATTGTATAGTTGAAAATTTAAGCTGTAAAAATAAAAAAATTAAGGGAGCTCTTAAAATGGTAGATAAGGAATTAACTATGACTTCTGATGAAGTTCTTGATTACATTAAAAATAATTTTGAGGAATTCGATAAAGTTGACATTGCATACAACCGTGTCTCTGCAAAAGGAGAGATCTTAGGTGTTGATCTTTCTGACTTTAGAGGAAAGCCAAGTTGTAGAGTGATGATAGCTTTAGATGGTGAAATCATTTCTGACACTATTGAAGTTGACTTTGAAGAGTATAAAGAGGACATCATTGAATTGCATCACTATCCAAAGGATGAATCTAAGGAATCCGTTTATATTGAAGTGATTTAAATCCTTTTCTTTTCTTCTTTTTTTCTTTTTTAATTTTATTTTCTATATTTTTTATTTTAAAAAAATTATATTTTTTTCTTAAGCAGTTCCAGATTTTATTCTTCCAACAATATGATGTTTTTAGGATCTACTTTTAAATAATCCGGAATCCTGAATTCATGCTCATGAATTTGCTTGTCACGTTTCCACCATAAACCGTTTGCCAAGGTAATTTCCCATTCAAATGGCATTTCTATTTTTGTTGAGTTTTCAGTGTCAAATGCATTGAGCTCATCTTTTTGAGCTGGAGAGAAATCGTGTGCCCTTATTCCAATATGGGTTATATTAGAGGAGACTTCTTTTGATGTTTCAAGTTCAAGTCCCCACTCCAATGATTTAACATGACGCTCGTCTATAATCTCTATTTTTGAAATGTTTTTACACCCAGTAAGTCTTGCAACTTGGACTTTTTTTGGGTTTTCAAAGACTTCATGAGTGTTGCCTTTAGCTATGACTTTGCCTTGATCCAATATGATGAGCTCATCACAAAACTGAAATGCCTCATCACGGTTGTGGGTAACCAAAATTGAAAATCCATCAAAATCTTTCAATGAATTTATAAGTTCAAGACGTAACTGTTCCTTCAGGAAAGTATCCATAGCACTGAATGGTTCATCCAATAATATGACGTCAGGTCCATAAGCCATTATACGAGCTAAAGCCACCCTTTGCTGCTGGCCTCCAGACAATTGTCGAGGATATCTTTTTTCCAATCCCTCTAAATGAAAACGTTTAATTATTTCAGATAGAGTGCTTTTATCCTCATTTTTAGATAATCCAATGGCAACATTTTCCTCAACGGTCATGTTTGGAAATAGTGCGTAATTCTGAAATAAGTAACCCACATTTCTTTTTTGAGGTTTTAGATTAATTTTTTTCTCGGAATCAAAATAAGTGGTTTCATTATCTGTGGTTAAACTCACGACACCACTATCTGGATTTACAATACCTGCAATGGATTTCAATGTCATACTTTTACCGCAACCGGAAGGACCGAGAATACCTAAACAGCCTTTTTTCAATTCAAAATCAACATCCAAGTCGAATTCCTTAAGTTTCTTTTGAATATTTACCTTTAATTTTTTATCACTCATAATCCTTCCTCGAAAACTAAAAATAGAATAATTACTTATAAATCATAAATTTTAAATCATAAATTTTAAATCATAAATTAATTGTGGAATCCTTTTTGAAATTATTTAATCGTATCTCCATTGTTTTTCCTTACGCAAAGTAACATAGTCCATAATGAAGATTACTATAAACGCTATGAAAACAATGACTATTACATAGTTGAAAGCTTCTCCCATATTTCCTGCTGCCACTTCTGAATAAACAGCCATTGGGAGAGTTCTGGTTTGTCCTGCGATATTTCCTGCAAGCATGGCTGTAGCGCCGAATTCACCTAAACCACGTGCATAAGCAAGAATTCCGCCACTGAGTATTCCAGGTAATGCATTTGCAAAAGAGACTTTCCAGAAAATATTCCCCTCTGACATACCTAATGTACGGCCTGCATCCAATAGATTGGAATCAACCTGTTCAAATGCGCCTCTGGCGGAACGATACATCAAAGGAAAAGACATCACTACTGCTGCAATGACAGTTGCAGGCCATGAGAAAGCTATTTTATATGCAAAGAATTCTATAAAAAAGCTGCCTATAGGTCCTCTGACACCAAAGATCCATAATAAAAAGAAACCTACTACGGTAGGTGGCAATACGAGAGGCAATGTGAAGATGCCGTCAAGTATGATTTTTGCTGTGTCATTTTTCATCTTGACGAGACCCCAAGCAACAATCAAACCTACAAAAAAGGTTATGAAAATGGATAGGCTTGCGGTTTTCATTGAGATGAAAATTGGGGACCAATCTGTCATGTTTAAGTTCTCCTTAATTAATATTAAATTATTCATATTGATATTATATATAAATATCTCATTAATTACTATTAAATTTTTTATATAAATAATTAAACTTTATATAAATAATTAAACTTTATATAAAAAATTTAACTTTATATAATAATTTAATATTAAATA
>JADLKP010000265.1 GCA_016838945.1 Methanobrevibacter sp. | reverse complement strand
AAATCTAAATAACTCTTAAATAATTCCACTTTTTACAAAATTTAATCCGTAAACATATTATTTAATTGGAAATATTTAAAGTTAATTTTTTTAGCGAGTACCATTTTCAATTCAATGTGAATATGATAATCAAAATATAAAAACGATAATTTTAAAATAATCAAATCAAAGAATCTAGAATTTTAATTTTTCCAAATCCTCTTTTACGGAATCCAATTCATTGGAATCAAAACCATTTCTAACTAAAGTAGGCTTGGATGAACTTAAATCGATTACAGTGGATGGCTTTGACTTATCCAAATCACCTACATCAATAACCAAATCTATATCATCCCCGATTTGCTTTAAGATATCCTGTGGATTTGATAAGGTATCCTCATTGGTAAGGTTTGCACTGGTAGTTGTTATTGGAAACAGGCTTGCAAGGGCTCTTGCTATCTTATAGTCTGGAATCCTTACCCCAACCTTGGAGCTTGCACTGACATATGGGGACACCACATTCTTCTTATTTAAAATAAATGTAAAAGGTCCTGGCAACCATTTGTTGATGATTTCCCTTGAGCTCCTATTCAAATCAGCAATCAGTTCCAAGCTTTCTGTGTTTTGAACCAAAACAGACAATGGCTTTGACTGATCTCTCTTTTTGATTTCATAAATCCTTTCCACTGCATCATTATTGAAAATATTTGCTCCTAATCCATAAACGGTATCTGTAGGATAAAGGATGACTCCCCCACCTGCCATTATCTCAATGGCTTCACCAATTAAATCCATATCAGGATTTTCACCGCTCATCTTAAATATTTTCATTATAATTCACCGTAAAAACTAATCAATTTAAAAAAATTTTATCAATAAAAATCTAAACTTTACTTAGATAATCTGATTAAATATATATTAGTTAATCAATATAATAAAATTATGCTTAATAGTTTACGACCATATCTTACAAAATTTTTAGAACCTTTAGCTAGTCGATTGAATGTAAATCCAAATATTGTGACAATAATCTCCCCCTTTATTGCAATACTATCTGCAATATTCTTTGCAGGAGGCAATTTGATTGGAGGAGCATTGTTCATATTGCTCAGTGGATTTTTGGATGTTGTTGATGGTGCTGTAGCAAGATACCACAACAGAGCAAGCCCATTTGGAGCATTTCTGGATTCAACTATGGACCGTTTTGCAGATGCAATCATATTCATAGGAATCATATATGGAGGATACTGTGATTGGCTCGTTGGAGTATTGGCTATTCACTCTGCAATTACAGTCAGTTACGTGAGGGCAAGAGCAGAATCACAAGGAGTGGAATGCAATATAGGAATAGCTGAACGTGCAGTCAGAATGATAATATTAATGTTAGGTGCAGTGCTTGCTGTAATATTCAATTCAAACATTATATTCACATACTTCATTTACATACTCGTAATCCTTTCATACATTACAGTTGGACAAAGAATATTGCATGTATGGAAAGCGTTGAGTGGACCAAGAGCTCCAAAGCAAAGAAGGTTGAGTAATTAAATTAAAAATGTTTTAAAAAAATAAAAATTTAATTAAAAACTTAAAAAAAATTTAAAAACTCCAAAATGGAAATTGTTCGAGGATAATAAAATGAAAGACTTGGAAAGTGAAGAAAAAATTGCAATCGATATTGCCAAACTTGAGAGAAATTTGGATCAAGTCAAAGACATAAGTTTCGATGGTAAAGAGAAGGAAGTTTATGACAGGGCAATCGATTACTGGAATGATTCAAAATATTACCTGGATAAAAAAGACACAAGAACAGCTTTTGGTTGCATTGAATATAGCCACGGTTTACTCGATGCACTAAGAATGATTCATGGATTAATTTAATTAAATAGACGATTAATTAAAATATGGTTTAATAATGTAAACTATAAAATAATCAAAGTTTATTATAAAAATATTTATCAAAATGAAAACTTGAAAATTTCGATGAAATTGGACTTAAAATTTTTAGAAATTTCTAGAAAAATAGTAAAAAATATTCCCATATATACAAACTATTTGATAGAATAAAAACTAAAAATTTAAATACTTTCATTAATAAATATTTATTCAACATAATAAGAACAATTTTTAATTTTAAAAAATTGTAAGTTCTTAAAATTTTAATTTTAAAAAATTGAAACTCTTAAAAATTTTAAAAATTAAAATTTAAAATTTAAAAATATTTAGATTAAAAAAGGGAGATGTCTATTATGACAGATATTGATGTTACTGAAATCAGAATTATTTTGGAAGATCTTAGTGAAGAACAATTAATTAATATCTTGGAAAAGAATGGTTACACCAATAAAGGTAAGAAAAATGTATTGATTAGAGAGATAATGACTAAAATTTCTCATGATATTGTCATTGAAGAATTAGATGCCCTTGGCGTTATCTGATTATTTAACTTTTTTTGTTTTACTAACTTTTTTATTTCCTTTCTTTTTTATTTCCTTTCTTTTTTAAATTATTCTATCCAATAATTTTACTATTTCCAAGAAATATTTTCTTTTTTTTTAACATACTATAAAAACGGATATAACTTTAATAAAAAAATTAAGATTAATA
>JADLKP010000264.1 GCA_016838945.1 Methanobrevibacter sp. | reverse complement strand
AATAATTTTTAATAGTTTTTTATTAACAAATAATTTTTAATAGTTTTTTATTAACAAATAATTTTTAATAGTTTTAAATCAGTTTTTGAAAAATTTTTTATTCCAAAACCACTTTTGCAAGATTGATTTTGTCTTCAATTGTTTTCATGAAAGTGTTGGTTACGATGACATTTGGAACAATCTCTTCAATCTCCTCTTTAAACTCTTCGTCTTGGTTATCAATCACCAATGTGCTTAGGAATGATTTATAAAGTTCTGCAACTCCTTTTGAAGAGGTTTCATAACCGAATGCATTCATGAATTGTCCAGCAGGACCACTGAATGCAGATTTGCCTACAAATGGTGAAACTGCAATTACTTCTTTTCCTTTAAGGGCTTCTTCCACACCTTCAAGAGATATGATTGGTCTTATCGAAGTGATTGGATTTGATGGTCCGAAGATAATCTTATCCGCCTTTTCAATTGATTCAATAAGTTTAGGGCTAGGGCTCACATCACAATATTTCACTTCAAGAACTTCACAGTTGCATTGGTATTTGATCAAAAAGTCATGGAACTCAATTTCGCCATGCTCTTTTGTGATGATGCTTATATCAGATTCTTCATCGCTCATTGGAATTATAGTTGCCTTGACTCCTAATTTGTCCTTTTGGAGTTCAACAATATCTGATAATGTCCAACCTTCTTCAAGCAGAATGGCCTTTTGAAGTTTGGTTGCCCTGTCCTTATCTCCTAATCTGAGCAATTCAGTAGTTCCCATTTCAATCAGCTGTTCTCTGACTATGAATGTGTCCCCTTTAATTCCGTACCAGAATTCCTCATCAATCATATCTGCAAAGGTATACATGACTGTATCAATATCTGCAGCAATATAACCTCCTGACATATATAAGTTTTCCACGGTATTCACTACGACGGCAATCTCTTCTTCAGGGTAAATTTCCTTTATTCCTTGAATCAATTTTGGAGTTCCTGTGCCTCCAGAAAAAACAGTTATCATGATCTCACTCTTTTTATTTTTAATTGGGATAATGGGTTTAATCTTTTTTATTAGTTTCAATTTTTTAAAATAATTTTTAATATTATAATTTTAAATAATTCATTTTAAATTCATAACTTTAAAATTCTTCCTTTAATGGGCCTCCACATTTAGGGCAGGGGGTCTTTTCAGAAATTACTAAAGACATCTCACTACTGCAGTTAGGGCAATTGTTGTTTTCTAGAATATTTCTTCTATCCCTGTAAAATGTCTTTTTAAAATCAAAAAACAGTATTTTATATGTTTTATTTTCATCATTAAGATTTTTAGAAATTTCTTTAGCTAATATTTTTTCAATCTCTTCTTGAGTGAAAAGCTCATTGTCTTCTGGAACATAGGTCTTAATCAATTCATTGCAGTTAGGACAATAGTTTTCATAAAGAAATCCCGAAATTAAAGATTTTGTCATTTTATCTGAATTTTCCTTATTGTGTCCGTCTTCAATAAGTTCTAAATGATTGTTGCCATTTTCATTTTCTCCATCATCTTCATCATTTTCATCATTTTCATAAAAATTTAAAATAGATTCCAGATCATTCAAATTAGTATCTAAATAAAAGATCAGATTCTTATCTAAAAATGAAAAGTCGCAATTTTCACATTTGAAATTAATTTCAACCATATTATCTCTCGAGATTTGAAAAGATTTTTATTTTTTATTATTTGATATTTTAATTATTTTAATTATTTTAATATTTTACTATTTTAATTATTTTAATTATTTTCTGAATACATCAAATTCCTTAGGTCTGAGCAATGGCTTAATTCCAGTTTCAGTGTCTCTTAAGTGATCGAATGCTGCAAATCCCCTAATCAATACGATAGGAATTCCTTCATTTGCTTGTCCCATCAATAAGGATGCTGCAGCTGCAAGCTCATCAGCAGTAGCAACTTCAGTTGTTTCAAGAGGTCTGCCGAACAAGTCCTCTTCACCTACTCTAACCCAAAGAGGATTTATTCCAGAGCAGCCGATTGCAGTTCCAATTGCTCCCACTCTAAAGGCTCTTCCTTGAGTGTCTGTAATGATTACTGCAAGTTCTTTGCCGGTTTTTTCTTCTAAATATTCTCTTATTTCCTTTGCAGATAAGTCAGGGTTTTTAGGCATTGGTGTTGCCAATCCTTCTTCAACATTTGATTCATCAATTCCGGAGTTTGCGCAAACAAACCCATGCTTTGTTTCAGTTACAATGAAATTAGGTCCTACAGCAACGATTTCATGGGATTCCTGTAGGATCGCTTCAACAATCTTTGGATCTTTTTTGCATTGCTCTGCGATTTTAATTGTTTCTTCGCTAGGTTCCAATTCATCGATTTTAATGTAGTTTCCTTCAGCTTTTGAAATCAATGTCTCAGCAATAAGCAGAATATCTCCATTTTCTAGAGAAATGTCCTCTTTTTCCAAGTCTTCTTCAATAATCTTAGCTATATTATCTCCTTTTTTAACTAAAGGAATTTCTTTTAATCCATATAATTTTAAAGTCATGTTTTAAACTTATATAAATAAATGTATAAAAAACTATTGTATTTATCAGAATCATTTTTTTATTCATCTAATAAATCATAAATTCTAC
>JADLKP010000263.1 GCA_016838945.1 Methanobrevibacter sp. | reverse complement strand
TTAAAAGTTATTATTCAGTATTTAAGTTTATATTTCTAAAAAAGCCAAATAAAAAAATTTGATTGTTGAAATTTAAAAATAATATTTATTTAAGTTAAATTAAGTTAAATTAAGTTAAATTAAGTTAAATTAAGTTAAATTAAATTTGATAGCAATTATTAGCTATTGCAATTAAAACTAAATTATGAAATGGTTGTGATTTAATGGCAGGAATTGTTGGATATGGGGCTAATGTGCCTTCATATAGAATAAAAGTAGAAGAAATCGCAAAAGTATGGGGAGATAACCCAGATTCAATTTCAAATGGATTAATTGTCAATGAAAAATCAGTGCCTTCATCTGATGAAGATACTGCAACCATTGCAGTAAGCGCTGCAAGGCATGCATTGGCAAGAGCGCAAATTGATCCTCAAGATATTGGGGCAGTTTATGTAGGTTCCGAATCTCACCCTTATGCAGTAAAACCAACTGCTACCATTGTTGCTGAAGCAATCGGAGCTACTCCTGATATGACTGCTGCAGACTTGGAATTTGCTTGTAAAGCCGGTACTGCAGGAATTCAAGCTACTATGGGTTTAGTGGACTCCGGTATGATCAAATATGGTTTAGCTATTGGTGCAGACACTTCTCAAGGAGCTCCTGGAGATGCATTGGAATACACTGCATCCGCTGGTGGTGCAGCATATATTATCGGTAATAAGAATACTGTTGCTGACTTTGGAACTACTTACAGCTTTACCACAGACACTCCTGATTTTTACAGAAGGGAAGGTCAACCTTATCCAAGTCATGGAGGAAGATTCACTGGTGATCCAGCTTACTTCAAACATGTTTTCGGAGCAGCAAAAGGATTGCTTGAAAAAACTGATTCAAAAGTGGAAGATTATGATTATGCTATTTTCCATCAACCAAACGGTAAATTTTACTTAAGAGCAGCTAAAAAATTAGGATTTACTCCAGAGCAATATAAAGATGGTCTTTTAACTCCTAATGTAGGTAACACCTATTCTGGTGCTGTTCCATTGGCACTTTCCAATGTATTGGATAAGGCAGAACCTGGAGATAAAATATTCATTGTATCCTATGGTTCAGGTGCAGGTAGTGACGGATTCACTTTAACCGTAAATGATAGAATCGAAGAAGTTAAAAATTTAGCCCCTACAACTGAAGAAATCCTCTCTAAAAAGATTTATGTCGATTATGCTGTTTACGCTAAATTCAAAGGAAAACTAAGAATGGCATAGAAATGAGGAAAAGAGGTTGAAGAGGAATTATAATTATTTTATGATAAAGGTGAAAAAATGAGAGATGTTGCAATTATTGGAGCTTCCCAAACAAAATTCGGTGAATTATGGGACGCTTCATTCAGAGAATTAATTTCAAAAGCTGGTCTTGGCGCTATGGAAGATGCAAATCTTAGTGGTGCAGATTTGGAGGCTATGTTTGTAGGAAACATGTCTGCAGGTCTTTTCGTAGGTCAAGAACATATCGCAGCACTTATTTCTGATAGTATGGGTATGAACCCAATTCCATGTACAAGAGTTGAAGCTGCTTGTGCATCAGGAGGACTCGCACTTAGACAAGGTATTATGGCTGTAGCTTCAGGATATCATGACATAGTCGTTGCTGCAGGTGTGGAAAAGATGACTGATGTTGTGGATGCAACACCAGCTATTGCCACTGCATCTGACCAAGAATGGGAAGCACAGCAAGGAGCTACTTTCCCATCATTATACGCTATGATTGCTCAAAGACATATGTATGAATATGGAACTACAAGAGAGCAATTAGCTATGATGTCTGTAGTAAACCATAAGAACGCTGCAAACAACCCTAATGCTCAATTCCCATTTGAAGTTTCTGTAGACAAGGTATTGGCATCCTCTCCTGTTGCTGATCCATTGACTTTACTTGACTGTTCACCAGTTTCAGACGGTGCAGCAGCTATTGTAATCTGTGCAGCAGAAAGAGCTAAAGAGTTTACAGACACTCCTATTTATGTAAGGGCTTCTGCTCAATCTTCTGGAACCATTGCATTGCACAGCAGAAAGGACATTACTACTTTAGATGCAACCATTGCTGCTTCCAGAAAAGCTTATGATATGGCAGGGGTAACTGTAAAGGACATTGATGCTACAGAAGTTCACGATTGTTTCTCAATCAACGGGTTACTTGCAATTGAAGACCTTGGATTTGCTAAAAAAGGTGAAGGTGGAAAAGTTCTTGAGGAAGGACAAACCAATATTGATGGTGACTGTCCAATTAACCCATCTGGTGGTTTAAAAGCAAGAGGTCACCCTCTTGGAGCTACTGGTATCGCTCAAGCTGCTGAAATCGTATGGCAATTAAGAGGCGAAGCAGGTAAACGTCAAGTGGATGGTGCTGAAATAGGTATGACCCATAATGTTGGTGGTACTGGCGGTACTTGTGCTGTTCACATCTTTGGCAGAGACATAAACTAAAAAAATAAAATGATTTTAGTTTATTTGGACTAAAATCTCTTTTTTTACTTTTTTTTAATTTTTATTATTCTAATTTTTTAAATTACTTTTCTAATTCTTATTATTTCTATTTTTATTATTTCTATTTTTATTATTTCTATTTTTATTAT
>JADLKP010000262.1 GCA_016838945.1 Methanobrevibacter sp. | reverse complement strand
TATTTTCATGATAATTTATCAAAATATAATTTTTTTTTAAATAATTTATAAAAATCATTTTCATGATAATTTATCAAAATATAAAATTGAAGTATGTAATATTTTTATATGTTTATCAATAAATTATAAGTTATGTCTGAGAGAACTCAATGGGATTCAAGAATTTCATTTTTATTTGCAATGATTGGGGTTGCTGTTGGTGTAGGAAATATATGGAGATTCAGTTATGTAGTGTACACCAATGGCGGAGGATCATTCTTTATTCCTTATGTCGTTGCAATATTGATTTTGGGAATTCCATTTTTAATCATGGAATACGGTTTGGGATTTTCCTTCAAAACCTCGTTTACGGAAATCATGAAGAAGATAAATCCTAAATTTGAGATAATCGCATGGGTTCTCGTTCTTTTTACTTTTATTGTAACAGTTTATTATATGGTTATCCTGAGTTGGGATTTGGTATATCTATTCAGCAGTCTTACATTTGATTGGGGTGCTGATGCAGCAAACTATTTCGTAAATACTGTCGGCGGAAGTTCCAATTTAGCTGATGCAAGCAGTTTTCTTATTCCAACATCAATTGGTGTATTGATCTGCTGGTTCATTTTATGGTTTATTTCAAATAGGGATATTGATAAAGGTATTGGGAGGGCTTCAAAGATTCTGATTCCTTTATTATTCATTATAATGGGAATTATTATAGTTTATGCATTCACATTGCCTGGTGCAAGCATTGGAATAGATACTTTGCTTTATCCTAAATGGGAAATGCTTTGGGATGTGAATATATGGTTGGCTGCATTCGGTCAGATCATATTCTCCTTAAGTGTAGGTGAAACTCTTGCATTGACATATGCAAGTTATCTTCCTGAAAACTCCAAACTGGTTGACAATGTAATTTTTGTAATATTCTCCAATTCTGCCTTTGAAGTATGTACTGCATTTGGAGTCTATGCAATTTTAGGATATATGTCATTTACAAGTGGAACACCAATGGTACAACTCATTACCGAAGGAACAGGTTTGATTTTTATTGTTTTCCCAAGGATTTTCAATGTGATGGGTCTTATGGGTCATATATTAGCTCCATTGCTTTTCTTATCCATTCTATTTGCAGGAATAACCTCTGCACTCGGATTGTTTGAACCTATGTTAAGTTCAACTACCGATAAGTTAGGATGGTCAAGGAGAAAGACTACAACCGTCTTATGTATAGTGGGATGCATGTTGTCTTTGACATTGACAACAGGAATCAGCAGCTATCTGATAGAAATTGTGGATACATTCGTAAATAAGTTTGGAGTTTTGCTATTGATTCCAATTCAAGCGATTATATTCGGTTGGATTTATGGTCTTGATAATATAATTCCTGTGTTAAATGAACATTCAACCATTAAGGTAGGGACTATTTGGAAAGCGATTATCAAATACATTGCACCAGTGTTTTTATTTGGCATTTGGATAATTGGTATTTATGAGCTATTTACCAATGCAACCAAATTTGAATTTATGATTGACACATTGATTATGGCATTTGTATTGATATTTGCATTCTACTTCTCAAGAAGAAAATCAGTTGGAAATTAAGTTTTATGATTGCTAATAAATAATAATTAATAAGATTTTAATAAGATTTTAATAAGATTTTTAATTAGGTTTTAATCAGATTTTTAATTAGGTTTTAATCAGATTTTTAATTAGATTCTTTATCTAATTTTTTAATCGGATTTTTAAAAAGGTGAGGATATGAATAAAGTTGTTAAAGTGTATTTCAGTCCATCTGAAACAACAAAAAAGGTTGTTGGCTTAATTGCCGATAATATTAATGAGGAAAATGAAATATGTGATCTCTTATATTTTGATGGAGAAAAGGAATTTTCATCAGATGACATTGTAGTTGTAGGAATGCCTATCTTTGCAGGAAGGCTTCCTGAAACCGCTGCAAAAAGGCTATCTAAACTGCATGGAAACAATACAAAGGCAATTGCTGTTGCAAATTATGGAAATGCACAGATTAAGGATGCATTGCTTGAACTTGTAGATATCCTTAAAGAAAACAGTTTTGATGTGATTGCAGCTGCAACAACCATCAGCCATCATTCCATCTTTGATGGTGTTGCTGTAGGAAGACCTGATGAATCAGATATTGAAAAGATCAATGAATTTTCACAGAAGGTCATTGAAAGAATAGAAAATGGCGGTTCCTTAGAATCAGAAATTCCAGGAAACAAACCATATGTTGATTTGAAACAACTTCCATTTATTGTAAGCTGTGATGAAAGCAAATGCGTATTCTGTCTTGAATGTGTATCTGTCTGTCCAGAAGGGGCTATTCCAGATGATGATCCTGCAGATGTCGACATTGACTTATGCTCAAGATGCACTTCCTGCATAAACATATGTCCAGAAGATGCAAGAGGATTCACTGGAGATGCATTTGAAGCTACAAAACCAAAATTTGAAAGTGCAAATGCAGAAAGAAAAGAGCCTGAATTCTATTTCTAATTCCTTTTTTCTTTTTTATTTTTTCTCTTTGATAATTGTTTTTTTTTATTTATTTTTTTTATTTCTTTATCCTTTTTTTATCTTTTTTTATCTTTTTTTACCAATTG
>JADLKP010000261.1 GCA_016838945.1 Methanobrevibacter sp. | reverse complement strand
AAATAATTAATTAAAAATAATTAATTAAAATAAATTAATTAAAAATTAATTAAATACTTAAATTTAATTAATTTTTCTTTTTTATTATAAAAGAAGGTCAAATCTAATGTTTAGCAGATTAAGAAGAAAAAATAATGATTTAATGGTTAAAAGACCATCTGATGAAGTAATAAAAGCCCATGATGATGCTGAAATAATCATTAAAGAGAATGATGTGGATAGATTCCTTTTAAACATGTTTTTGGATAAGAAAGGAATCAATCATTATCATACAAGTCCAGAGCTTGTCAATGAGTTCTTATCTTCTGATTGGATTCTAGGCATTGATTTGAAATGCCTTCTTCAAATAAACGATGAATCAAAAAGGCTTCGCACAAATGCCTACTTAACTAAAAAAGAGCTATTTTTTAAGGAAGCAATCAACAAAACAGATGA
Source organism: Methanobrevibacter sp. (assembly GCA_016838945.1). Classification (GTDB taxonomy): domain Archaea; phylum Methanobacteriota; class Methanobacteria; order Methanobacteriales; family Methanobacteriaceae; genus Methanobrevibacter. The sequence continues at coordinate 2,181 of JADLKP010000261.1, read as the reverse complement.
TATCATAATTAATTTAGACAATATAATCGATTGCAGAATAGATGGAAAAAAGGTGGATATTACCTGTGATGAAGTGAATTATAATGTTATGTTCATTAATAAAAATCTGGCTAAACTATTTTTTGATTTCATAAATAAAGATTAATCTATTCTTATTTTATTAAAAAGATTAATCTATTCTTATTTTATTAAAAAGATTAATCTATTCTTATTTTATTAAAAAGATTAATCATTATTATTTTAATAGAAAAGACTAATCTATTCATTATGGAAATATTCATAAATGTTGTTCGCCACCTTTTCATTCATTCCATTAACTTCTTTTATCTCATCTGCACTTGCCTTTTTAATGGATTCCAAATCTCCAAAATGCTTTAGCAATTCTATTTTTCTTTTTGCACCTACACCTTCAATATTGTCCAATGGAGACTCTTCAATCTTTTTGGATCTTAATTTTCTGTGATATGTGACTGCAAATCTGTGAGATTCGTCCCTAACCTGCTGAAGCAAATGAAGTGCCTCATTGTTTTGAGGAATTCTTATTGGAAAACTGCTGTTAGGTATATAAATCTCTTCAAATTCTTTAGCAAGACCTATTATAGGTATATGTGTTAACTTATATTCCTTCAATACATCCACTGCCATACCTAATTGTCCTTTTCCCCCGTCGATAACGATAAGATTAGGTTCTTCTCCTAATTTTAATGGCTCGACTATTTCAGTTTCTGCTTCGTTATTTGACAGGTGTTCCTCATTGATTCTTAGCTTATCATAATGTTCTTTAAGAGGCTTAAGTCTTCTCTCCAGCAATTCCTTCATCATGGCAAAATCGTTTGGGCCAGGAGTGTTCATCCTAAACCTTTTATATTGCTTTTTGTTAGGTTTTCCATCCAAGAATGAAACTTTAGAACCTACAGCTAATTTTCCGGAAATGTTTGATATGTCATAACCTTCAATGACCCTTGGCATCTTTTCCAATTTCAAATACTTTTTAAGTTCAATCATTGAGTTTTCCATTTTTTGCTTTTGATTTTTGATGATGTCCGCATTTTTACTTGCCATACGGACTAATCTGAGCTTATTTCCTTTCTGTGGAACTTTAATGGACACTTTATTTCCTCTTAAATCTCCTAACCATTCTTCAATCAATTTGCTGTCAGGTATATCCTCTTCGATTAAAATCTCCTTAGGAACATGTCTGTTTATTCCATAGAACTGTTTGATGAATGCTGATATGACCTCATCGGAGGTTGTATGCTGTGAACCATCCATAAGGAAATCATCCTTTCCAATGATCTTGCCGTTTCTGATGTTCATCACAACCACAACTGCATTTTGAGTGGTGTATGCAATTGCAATGATGTCTTGGTCAAGTTCATTGTTAAGCTCTACAAATTGCTTCTTCATCACTTCATCAATGGAATTGATTTGGTCTCTTATGACTGCTGCCTTTTCAAATTCCTGATTTTTTGCAGCTTCCTTCATTTCAATTTCCAAATCCTTTATGATCTTGTTGTATTTTCCTTGGAAGAACAGATCTATCTTTTTGATATGTTCTTGGTATTCCTCTTTGCTTATTCTCCCATCACATGGAGCATAACAAAGGTCAATTTGACTGTTTAGACAAGGTCCATCCATTCTTTTGCAGGTTCTAATTCTAAATAGCTGCTTTAGGAACTTAACTGTTTGACGTACAGCGGTCACATCGGTAAAAGGGCCATAATAAGTACCATTTTTTCCAATATCCCTTGTAATTACTATCTTTGGAAAATCCTCTTCTGTAATTTTAACATAAGGATACCTTTTATCATCCTTTAGGTTTATATTGTATCTAGGCTTATGCTTTTTAATCAGGTTTGCCTCTAAAATAAGTGCCTCTTTTTCTGTATTAGTTACAATATACTCGAGACTGTTGAAATGACTCATTAAGATTTGAGTTTTAGGCCTATCAAGGTTTTTTTGAAAATAGGATTTCACTCTATTCTTAAGTGACTTTGATTTGCCTACATAGATGATTTCCTCATTTCTGTCCTTCATTATGTATATCCCAGGCTTTTGAGGAAGTTCATCTGGTGAGTTTACTTTAGTTGACATTTTATTACCTTGATAATTTGATTAGTGATTTATAATTTTATTAATTAATTTTAATTTTTACAAAAATCATTTTAATTTTTACAAATA
>JADLKP010000260.1 GCA_016838945.1 Methanobrevibacter sp. | reverse complement strand
GAAAATCTTTAAAAATCTTTAAAAATTTATAATATACCAAATGACTTATGATTAACTAATACTTAATTGAAACATTAATGAAACAATGGTGCATTAATAATAAAATAAAACAAAATAAAACAAAATAAACTTAAAGAAAATACTAAAACAAAATATAATATCTATTAAACCCAAGTGATAATATGGTTGATGAAATTAAATCTTATGAAGAGGCAGGCAAAATTGTATCAAAAGTCAGAGCTGACGCTTCAAAAATGATCCAAAACGGCTTGTCAATTCTAGACCTTGTAGAATTTGTAGAAAGTGAAATATTAAAAGCAGGTGCAGGGATTGCATTTCCATGCAACGTTTCCATAAATGAGATCACCGCACATTACACCTCTCCTGCAGGAGACACCAACAAGATGGTTACAGGAGATTTGGTAAAGCTTGACCTTGGAGCTGAAGTGAACGGGTACATTGCAGACTCTGCAGTTACAATCATGGTTCCAGGAGACAATCTGGAAGAACTCTTCGATGAAGACACCCTTGAGCTCAATCAAAGAATAATCGATGCTTCAGCAGCAGGACTTGAAGCTGCAATCAGCACTGTAAGGGCTGGAGTCAAAGTCTGTGAAGTAGGAAGGGCAGTTGAAGAGGCAATTTCAGAATATGGCCTTAACCCTATAAGAAACTTAACAGGTCACAGCCTTGAACATTGGAATTTGCATGCAGGCATTTCAGTGCCTAACTATGACAACAATGATCCGACAATTCTTGAAGAGGGACAAGCTGTAGCGATCGAACCTTTTGCAACAAATGGTGAAGGAATTGTAAATGATTGTCCTGGTGAGACATATATCTTTTCATTTTTACAGTCAAAACCATTCAGGATGAAAAATACTCAAAGGATGCTATCATATATTGAAAAGAATTATCGTTACTTGCCATTTAGTGGACGCTGGCTTACAGAAAATTTCAACCAACATAGAGTCAACTCAGGCCTTAAGCAATTGGGGGACTCTATGGCAATATATCCATATGCTGCACTTAAGGAAAGAACAGGTGCATGGGTATCACAAAAGGAACATACCATGATTGTTGAAAGTGATGGCTGTCATATAACAACCCTATAACCCAAGCTTTTTGGCCTTCGGCCAAAAACCTTGACCAAAACTCTTTTCATTACATACTATGGAAAAACCTTGATCAAAACTCTTTCACTAGTTGAGAGTGATTTAATCTTAACTAATTTCTTTTTTTCAAAAATTTTACATCAAAAAAATAAGCTTTTTCTAATATCATTCAAAACATTAAAAAAAGAAATAGAATAAAAACAGAATACCTATAAATTATAACAGTGTTATATTGATGGGGTATAAAAAATAGCAGGGCCTAGATTTGAACTAGGGCTCTCGGGGTTATGAGCCCCGCGGGATCACCAGACTACCCCACCCTGCTAAAAGAATGAAGTTAAAAAAAATATTTCAACATTAAACTATTGGTTAACATAATATATAAATCTTTGTATCAAATAAGGTATTTTTAAAGAAATAGCTAGGAAAATAGAGTTAAAAATATTGAAAAAAGTAAAATGAACTAAAAAAATTCTTAAAAATATCAAAATCAAAAGATTCTAATTTTAAACAAACTAAAAAAAAAAGATCATTAAGAATAGTCTTTTGACTATCCTTAATTGTTTCTAAAATTTTATTCAATTTATTTTATTGTTAATTTTGCGGTTTTGCTGATTGCTGCGTATGTTTTGTCTCCTGCAAACTTGGCTGTGAACTTGTAGGTTCCTTTTTTGTTTAGGCTTACCTTGACAGTTGCAACACCTTTAGCATTGGTTGTGGCAGAGTAAGTCTTGCCGTTTACGGTGAATGTGACTTTCTTGCCTTTCACTAATTTTCCGCTAGCTGATTTGAAGGTAGCGGTTAATGATTTTGTCTTTGCACTTGCCTTGTAAGATTTTGCTGGAACGGTCAAGCTTCCTTTTTGTGCAGTTACGACAATCTTAGCAACAATGAAAGATCCATTGTACTTATCATCTCCAAGGTAACTTACTGCGAATGTGTAGGTTCCTACTTTAGGGAGGTTGATTTGGAGCTGTGCTTGACCTTTGCTGTCAGTCACTCTGTCGTAAACCTTGCCGTTGAATCCGATTTGCACAGGCTTGTTTGCTAATATGTTGCCTTTTTTGTCTTTCAAGGTAACAATGAAGTATTTGCCAGCCCTACCATCAGTGACAGTGTCTACAGCAGGAGTAGTCATGTTTTGATAGACAATTTGAGTTACTGTTCTTTCTGTGGAAACTGGACCCGCAGGAACAACAGCACCGCCATCAGTATTGACAGAAGTTACTTTAAAGTCAAATGGATCTACACCAGCAGTTAAATTGTTTCCGGTTACAGCAATTTCACCAGTAGGAGCTAAAACAGGTCTTTCACTGTCAAGTTCCAATACAGTTACAGATTCAGGAACAACATCATCATTAGCCAATTCAACATTATTGTTTTTAATATTGATGTTAGGAGTATCGATAGCAGTAGGATTGGTATCGTTATCCGCAGTAGCCTTAACAATAGTGTTAGCGTTGTTTACTTTGATGGTAGAATCTGTAAGGTTGAATTCATTTGGACCTCCTTCAGATTTAG
>JADLKP010000259.1 GCA_016838945.1 Methanobrevibacter sp. | reverse complement strand
AAATAAATTTATAATAAAATAAGAGCAAGGAACAGTAATCCATTTATAAAAAGTTTAAGAATAGAACATTTTCCCATTAAGAAATTCTAAAAAATAAAAAAACCTAAAATAAAAATAAAAAAACCTAAAATAAAAATAAAAAAGAAAGGCAAGTAAACCTCTTATTCATAGAATTTGCCTAAAAACTCCTTCATTCTTTGATTGTCTGATGAGAATACCTCTTCTGGAGAACCTTCCTCTACAATAACTCCACCATCCATAAAGATGATTGTATCAGACACATTACGAGCAAAGTTCATCTCGTGGGTAACGATTACCATTGTCATGTGCTCTGCAGCCAAATCCTTGATTACCTGCAAGATTTCCCCGGTAAGCTCTGGGTCAAGTGCAGATGTAGGCTCGTCAAAGAACAGAATATCAGGATCCATACAAAGCGCCCTTGCAATGGATACCCTTTGCTGCTGTCCACCAGAGAGTTCAGAAGGATATGCATCTTCCTTATCTGACAGTCCCATTTTCTTCAGCAAGTCTCGTGCATGAGCGTAAACCTCATCCTTGTTTCTTTTCTGAACTCTTATAGGAGCGTTGCTAATATTCTTCATCACAGAATGATGAGGGAACAGATTGAAGTTCTGGAACACCAAACCAAAAGTTCCATCAAAATCTATTTCTCCACTGTCTTCAGTTTCCAAATCTGTAATGCACCTTAACAATGTAGATTTACCTGATCCTGAAGGTCCGATGATGGATAACACTTCTCCCTTTTCCACATTGAAAGAGATATCCTTTAGAACCACATTATCGCCAAAACTTTTTTTAAGATTTTTAACTTCCAATAAACTCATGATATCTCTCCTATGTATCGTAATAATCTAATCTTTTCTCGAAGCGTTCCATTACAATTGCCACAAGTGCATTGAATACATAATAGAATACACCTGCAATCAATAATGCAGAAATTGATGCTTCAGCAGCCGCAATCTGCTTTGCAACAGTGAACATCTCTGGAATTGCAAGTACAAATGAAAGGGAAGTATCCTTAACAAGTGTAATGACCTCATTGGTAATGGAAGGAAGCACTATTTTCACCACTTGAGGTAAAATGATTATGAAAAAGGTTTCTATTTTATTATAACCTAAAACTTGTGCAGCTTCATACTGACCATTCGGAATGGATTCGATTCCTCCACGGAAAATCTCTGCAAAGTATGCAGCATAGTTGATTGTAAATGCAATAATAACTGCAACCATCCGGAATCCGCTTGAAAGGGTGAACCCAAATATGTAATATGGTGAAAAGAATACAACAATCAATTGCAGCATCAATGGAGTACCTCTCATGATTGAAATATAAGCTTTCATTAACATTTGCAATGGTTTAAAACTACTCATTCTTCCTGCGGCTACAGCCAAACCAAGAGGAATAGAGAATAATAATGTAAGCAAGAATATTTCAATGGAAGTACCCATACCCCATAGTAATTCTTCTAAAATTTTACTTAATAACATTTAAATTCTCCAAAATTAAAGCCAATGTTGAAATTTAATTAAATAAATTTAAATAAATCATTAAACATCATTTAAATTCAATAATTTATTTAAACATAAAAAATTAGGATTTCCATAAAATTAGATTAAGAATAAAAAAAAGTTTATACATAATAAGTTATGCATAAACTAAAAATTATTTATTGGCTCACAATAAGAGAACCAGGAATACCGTCATCTGCATAGTTTTGTGCAATTTTGAGAACAGTACCGTCTTTAAACATTTCATCTAAAGTGTCTTGAACTTGGTCTCTTAATTCTTCATTTCCTTTTTTGAATCCAACACCATATTGTTCAGAAGAAATTTCTTCAGGAATGATGTAGTAATCGGAAGGATTGTCTTTAGAGCTGATATCGTGTTGAGCTACACCAATATCCATAGCTACTGCATCACATGCACCAGATTCCAAGTCCATGAATCCAGTGTTATAGTCAGCAACTTGAGTTAAGGTTTCAAAGGTGTCTGCTAAAGGTTTTTGATCTCCTTCAAGAGCAGCTAAAGCTGAAGAATCTTTTTGGGTTTCTACGATTTTACCTTCTAAGTCAGCGAAACTTTTAATACCAGAATCAGATTTTACAACGAAAACTTGTTTGTTGTTGATGTAAGGGTCAGACCAGGTATAGTCATCTTCTCTGCCGTTGATGGTAAATCCGTTCCAAATACAGTCGATAGAACCGGATTCTAATTCTGCATCTTTAGCATCCCAGTCTATTGGCTGTTTTACTAAAGTCCAATTGTTTCTGTCACAAACTTCTTGTGCTAAGTCTAAGTCAAATCCTACATATTCCCCACTGTCATCTTTGTAACCGTATGGAGGGAATTCTGCATCGAATCCAACAACTAAAGTGTTTTCATCATTATCAACAGCTTGATCTCCGCCTAAGAAATCAAGGAATCCAGCACTGGATGCACCAATGACTAAGAATGCTAATAATGCGATTCCTATAAAAATTCCTATTTTTTTATTCATATTTAACACCGAAATATTTTAATTTATAATATATTATAAATTAGATAGATAGAAAAATCTAATCTACATAATTATTTAAGAAAATCATATTATATAAAATAGTGTCATTTATTCAAAAAAATTTTAAAAATCATATCAAT
>JADLKP010000258.1 GCA_016838945.1 Methanobrevibacter sp. | reverse complement strand
ATTTTGATTATATATTACAATAATATAACTTATTTAAGTAGTTTTAATAATTATTTTTATTTTTCAGGTGTTAAAATGGTTAAAGTATCAGTTGTCATCCCAGTTTATAACGTAGAAAATTATTTATGTGAATGTTTGGATAGTGTTACAAATCAAACATTAACTGATATTGAAATTATTTGTGTCAATGATGGATCAACTGATAGGTCTTTAGAAATACTTAATGAATACGCTGCAAAAGATTCTAGAATAACAGTTATTGACCAGGAGAATGGTGGTCATGCTGTTGCAACCAATCGTGGTATGAAGCTTGCTCAAGGTGAATATCTTTATTTAATGGATTCGGATGATATGGTTGATATTCATGCTCTTGAAGAAACAGTTAAAGTTGCTGACGAAAAAAATGTTGATTTTGTAATCTTTCAGGCAATAAACTATTATATGGACACTGGTGAATACAAGGAACAGGAAAACTATAGTATGAATGAGTTGGCAGATTTTGTTGGAGATTCTGTTTTTAATTGGAAGGACATTAGAGATTATGTTTGGACAATTACAGTAACTCCATGGAGTAAAATCTATAGGCGTGATTTTGTTGAGAAAAATAATTGTACATTCCCTGAAGGACTTGTTTTTGATGATAATATATTTTTCTGGGAAGTTTTGTTCAGTGCTGAAAGAATAACTTTTTATAGAAAGCATTTATTTACACGCAGATGGCATTCAGCATCTTCCACAATGGCAGGAAACAGAAACTTCATGGATGGTATTGATATATCGGAGTTAATGTGGGAGACATTCCAAAGATTTGGCACCTTTGAAGAATATAAGGATATTTTATATCATAAGAGAGTGGCAACAGCATATTGGAGAATGACTGTAATTAAAGATGAGTTCAAGCAAGAATATTTTGAAAAATACAAAAAAAGCCTATTGAAAGTTAAAGAGGAAGATTTCTTTGAAGATTTCTATACAACAATTGATAATAGAACAAGATTCATATATGATTCAGTTACAAGATATGATAGATATGAAGAGGCAATTTTATCTCTTGAAAACTTTACTTTGGAAAATAGGATAAAAAACTTAAATAAGAAGAACCAAAAATTAAAAAATTCAATCAAGCGTAATGAGAAAAAAAAGAAACAAATATTGAATTCACGCAGTTGGAGACTTACAAAGCCATTAAGAAACATTAGGAATATTTTTAAATAAGTGGGGAGTTTTATGAAAAAGGTTTCAATTATAATGCCTGTATACAATGGTGAGAGATTTCTAGAAAAATCTATCGAAAGTGTTTCAAAGCAAACTATCGATGATTTTGAACTTATATGTGTGGATGATGGTTCAACAGATAATTCTTTAGATTTATTATATCAATTACAGGAAAAATATGATTTCATAAAAATCTTAACACAAGAAAATCAGGGATCTGGAAAAGCTAGAAACTATGGTATTGATGAGGCTAGTGGAGAGTACATTGGTTTTCTTGATGCTGATGATATTTTCGTTGATGAGGATGCATTGGAGAAAATGTATGAAATAGGCCATATTCATGATGCTGATTTGGTTGCAGGAAACCTACAAGAGCTTTTGCCTAATGGCAAGTTAATATATAATTCTAATTATACTGATAATAATTATTATGAATTTAAAACTATAGAAAAAATACCTTCTAAGGAATATGGGGTTCCTTGGGCTTTCTATAAAAACATTTACAAAAAAAGCTTTTTGGTTGAAAAGGATATTCGCTTTAGAGACTTAATCAGGGGACAAGATCCTGTTTTTATGGCGGAAGTATTGGTTAATCTTGATGAAATTTATGGTGTTCCTGTTGTGCTATACGCATATCTTTTCCCTGAAAAGGGAAACACATATGGTAAGGTTAATTCACCTAAAAAAAGATTGCATTATGTCACCCATTACAAAAGAACCTTTGATATCTTTGAAGAAGGAGGATTGGAAAACTTATCTGAACAATATAAACCAAAATTCTTGAATTTTTTCAGATATTCTGCTAGAGTTAGTGATTTGGCAGCTTATGATACTATTTTGGAAGTATTTGGAAAACATAATCATTACTTTGATAATTTTAAGGACAGGTATGATTTTTATAATATTTCCCTTATTTTAGATAAGATCAACGCTGAAAATACTGAAGAGTATTTCCAAGAAGCAAAAGATGAAATAAAATCTATTGAAGTATGGAAAATTCCAAAAATTAATGCTTATCAACATAGGGTAATTTCATTCATTAACTCATGTGAAACATTTGAAGAGTATAAAAAAGGATATTCGGATATTCATATCACTTATTTAAAAAATGAAAACAAACGTTTAACACGTAAGTATAACTCCTTATCAAAACAAGTCAAGAAAAATCAAAAGAAAAACAGATCGCTTAAAAAGTTAAATAAATCTCTTTTGAATTCCTCCAGTTGGAAAATAACTGCAGGTTTAAGAAAACTTAATAATAGAGGCAAATGAGCTTATAAAGATCTTTTTAAGTTTTTAGGAATGTTTTTTATATTTTTTTCTTCTATCTTCTTTATTTATTTCTATTTTTCTTTTTTTATTCTTTTATTTTATTCTTTTTTCTATTATATCTATTTATTTTAAGAAAATTGTATTTTTAATTAATATTATGCAATTAGGTCATTTTAGATCTATTTTTTG
>JADLKP010000257.1 GCA_016838945.1 Methanobrevibacter sp. | reverse complement strand
AAATAATAATCTTATATATAAATATTATATGCCAATATATTCAGTTAATTATTATTATCAAAAAGTTAACGAAATTTAAAATTAAAAAAAAAGAGGTATAACATGTTTGAAAAAGTACTTATTGCAAATAGGGGAGAAATTGCTATACGTATTATGCGTGCATGTCGTGAATTGGACATGAAAAGCGTAGCAGTCTACTCAGATGCTGATAAAACTTCTCTTTATACTAATTATGCAGATGAAAGCGTTCCATTAGGAAACCCTTCTCCGAGCCAGTCTTATTTAAACATTGAAAAGATCATTAATGCTGCACTTGATACTGGTGCAGATGCAATTCACCCAGGATACGGATTCTTAGCGGAAAATCCTGAACTTGGAAGACAATGTGAAAAGAATGGAATCAAATTGATTGGCCCTAAAGGAGAGCATATTGAAAAAATGGGAGACAAGATCACTTCCAAACAGTTGATGAAGAAAGCGGGGGTCCCTGTTATTGAAGGTACTCCTGATGGAATCACCGATGTCGAAGAGGCAAAGGAAATTGCTGAAGCAATCGGATACCCTGTAATCATCAAGGCATCAGCTGGTGGTGGAGGAATCGGTATGCGTGCGGTTTATGAAGAAGATGAACTTGTACGTGCACTTGAAGCAACCCAATCAGTAGCTTTGAAAAACTTTGGAGATGCAACAGTATTCATTGAAAAGTACTTGGAAAAACCAAGGCACATCGAATTCCAAGTCTTGGCAGACGAACATGGAAACACAATCCATGTTGGTGACAGGGAATGTTCCATCCAAAGAAGACATCAAAAACTGTTGGAAGAAGCTCCTTCCCCAATCATGACTGATGAATTGAGAGAAAGGATGGGTGAAAGTGCAGTTAAAGCCGCTGCATCCATTGGATATAACAGTGCAGGAACTGTAGAATTCCTGTATGAGAATGGAGAATATTACTTCCTTGAAATGAACACCCGTATTCAAGTGGAACATCCAATCACTGAAATTGTAACTAATACTGATTTAATCAAAGAGCAAATCAAAATCGCTTATGGGGAAGAATTGGAATACCAACAAAAGGACATCAATATAACCGGACATGCCATCGAATGCCGTATCAATGCTGAAAATCCACTTGCTGACTTTGCACCAAACCCTGGTAAAATTACAGGTTACAGATCTCCTGGTGGACCGGGTGTACGTTTAGACAGTGGAGTCTACATGAACTATACCATCCCAACTTTCTATGACTCCATGATTTCAAAATTAGTTACCAGCGGCCGTACAAGAAATGATGCGGTCAACAGAATGAAAAGGGCATTAAGTGAATATATCATCTTAGGTGTCAAAACCACAATTCCTTTCCATAAGGCAATCTTAAGAAACGAATCATTCCTTGCAGGTGACTTGCACACTCATTTCGTAGATGAACATAAGAAATGGATTGATGCAGAAATGGAAAAGGTTATTGAAGAGGATCTAGAAAGGGTTAACCGTATGAAATCCACTTTTATGCCTGGAAAGAAAATAGCTGCAATTTCAGGAGCTGTTGGAACTTATTTCAATGCAGCTCAAGCGCAACAACTTAAAAATAAATAATTAAATTTATAATTTTTTACAAAATCGATTATTCTAAGTGGTAATTATGAAAAAAGAAATGATAAAGCTCTTACTTAGCCATAATGTAATTTCTGAAGAAGATGCTGCAAAGCTTGACTCAATCAATGATGAAACTATTGAACAATCAATTAAGGAATTAGGATTTGGAAAAACTGAACACATTACAAAAGAAAGAATCAGCCAGAACTTGGAAACCGAATATTTGGGTAAGGAAATACTTTGTTTCAGAAAAGTATTTTCCACCAATTCAATAGCTAAATTTTTAGCAAACCACAGTGCTGAAGAAGGTACCGCATTAATTTCTGAAATCCAAACAAATGCTAGAGGCAGATTAGGTAAAAAATGGGAAGCTCCAGAGGGTGGAATCTGGATGTCCCTCATCTTAAGACCAAATGTCCCTCCTGCCAGAATAGGTTTAATCACCTTGGCAACAGGGGTGGCAATAGCTAAAGCCATCAGATCATTGGATGTTGATGCTAGAATAAAATGGCCAAATGACGTATTGATTCATGGAAATAAAATTTCAGGAGTCTTAACTGAAGTCAACGCCACATTTAATGAAATTGACTGGGTAGTTGTAGGTATAGGAATAGACAGCAACCTTAAATTGGAAGACTTCCCTGAAGACATTAGGATAGGTACAACCACCCTAACTGAAGAATTGCCAACCAAAGTTGATGAAAATGAACTTATTTCCATATTCCTCAATGAATTTGAAAAGGTTTATGACCTATACAAAGCTGGTGAAATAGAAACTATCCTCAAGGACTGGAGAGACCTCTCCGATACCATTGGAAAATATGTGAACATCACCCAAACTGGGGGTAAGATTACCCAAGGATATGTTGTTGGAATCAATAATGAGGGTAACCTAATCATCGAAAGACAAGACGGCACATTAGAAAAGATCATCTCTGGTGAGCTTAGAACCGTTGAATAAGTAATATTAAATTACTTTTTAAAAAAACAACAAAAATAGTACTTAAACTATAAAATAAAACAAATAAAATGAAAATTCACTTTTCATTTTATTACCTCTTTTTTTTAAGATAAATAAAATAAAAAA
>JADLKP010000256.1 GCA_016838945.1 Methanobrevibacter sp. | reverse complement strand
ATATGAAAATTAGAAAAAATATTTTATAAAATCTTAAAATAAATTTAAATTTTAAAAAAAAATGAGAGCATACGCTCTAAGCAAATAAAAAAGAGAGGGCAAAAAATAAAAATAACAATAAAAATAAAAACAGGTTTAAGAAAATTTATTCTTTTCTTAAACTGTTATCAAAATTGGTTCCTTCGATTATTCTTCTTTTTTTCTCAGCCAATTCTTGAGCTTTTCTTTCTTTTTCCGCTAACTCCTCTTCACTTAAAGCATCACTATCGAATTTTGATAAATCAACAGACTTTTTAAATTGAGGTTTGGAAGGGGCAGGCTCCTCTATCTCATCAGAATCATCATCAAAATCATATTTGGAATACTTATCCTCCAATTCATTCATTTTTTCAGTCTCTAAGTCGGAATCATCATCCTCTTCAATATTTTCCTCAAGAGCATAATCGATGTTTTCAGATTCTTCTTCAACAGGATTTGAATCTTCAAGAACAGTTTCCTCTTCGACAGGAGCTTCCTCAACTACATCAAAATCATCATTGGTTTCAAAGGAATCAACAATAGGCTCTTCATCCAAATCTTCTTCAACAGGACCCTCATCAACCAAATCATAATCCTCAGAATCATCTTCGAAATCATATTTGGAATACTTGTCCTCCAAATCCGATCCATCAAATCCACCAGATACACCAGATTCATAAGATTCATCAGATTGTTCGTTTAATCTAGAATGAATAGGAATTATCTCATCAGTTCCATCATCGTCATCATCAAGAACTTCTGTTGAATCGGCATTTTCATGCCCTTTAAAAGAAGATTGATTTTTTTGAGAAGTTAAATTTGATTCAGAATACAAAGAATCGATATCATCATCAGAAACTTTATCATCCTTGTCATTCTCATCTAAATCTTTAGAGGAATCAACAGATTTGTCATTATCGCCATTATCGGAAAAATCAGAATCTTTTTTTCTTTTAAACATGCCAAAGATGGCATCAAAATCATCACGAGAAATAACATCATCGCTTATATCGTCATAATCAATACTTTTAATGCTGTTGAACGTATCGATTATCAACGAAGACTTTGAAGAAGAGAAGAACTTCAATAAAGAAAATCCGATAATAATAAGTCCAATAATAACTAAGAAAATAGCAAGCCCTGCAGTTTCTCCGGATAAAACATTATCCACTACCCTATCAGAACTTGAAGCATAATAAGTAATTCCTATTAAAAGAATAGCTAAACCTACAATAAAACCAACGATGGTTATGATTGTAGAGGAATTGAAAAGATCAAAGGATTTATCTGAAACCTTTATGGATTTTTTCTCATCATTAATCAATACACCTTGAGAAGATTGGCCGATATTCTCGTCTATATCCTCATCTGCTAATACATCATCACTGTCCTTTAGAGAGACGAAAGAATCTTCATCACCTATATCTTCAATACTTTCAGTAGATTCACTAAATACCTCTGCATCAGTTTCATCATCAGAATCAGCAATGTAATCTTCAATTTCAGCTGATTCTTCAAAATTTGCTTCATCTAAAGCATCTAAATCAGGATTGATAATTACTCCGCCTTCAATAGACTCTTCATCCAAAGCATCAGATTCTAAATCATTGTATTCATTATGAATAGGTATGATCTCATCTACAGAAGAATCATCAGAATAGGAATCTTCAGAAAGGTCTTCCTCAAATTCCAATTCATTGAAAACTTCGGAGATGGATTTAGATTTAGTAAATCTAGTTTTTTTATTAGAAGTGGAATCATCAGCTCTGGGAGCGGATTCATCGGTTCCCTTGGAACCGTCTTCCATATTGTTTTTTGAATTAGACATTTTATCTCCTTACTTAAAAATACTAAGAATACTCACTCATAAACTTTTTTAACACACCATAATATCCTTAGTAAAATCGTTATAAATACGATTAAATGAATAATAAACATTAAAATTTAATAAAAGCTAAAATAAAAATTAATAAATTGATATGATCAATACAGAACTAATCATATCCTCTCCATTTATAACCACATTTTTCACAAGTGAAGAAACGGGTTGGCGCCTCATCAGCACTACGAGTTTGAAGCAATTCATAAGAAGCACGATCATGTCCACATTTAGGACAAATTTCCCTTACAGTAGAACGTAAACCGCTTTCATCTCCTCTCATTATAACGGTTTCGGTAGATTCTACTTTTTTATCAACTGAATATTCAGTCTTGTCTACTTCAGATGAATCATAACCACATGTGGAACATTTTAAAACAATAGGAGCGTCCTCATCATCCCCATCCTTTTGAGGAAGAATCATACCACCACATTTAGGACAAAATTCCATTAATCAACCTCCATAATTAACTAAAACTACTCTTTAAAAACCAAAATTAAAAAATTTTAAAAAAAAACAAATTTCAAACAAAACCTAATGTGATTATAATCTCCTATAATTATAATCCTTGAAACATTTACCTACATATATTCAGTTTAAAAAATTTTAAAACTTCAGTCCATAAATTTCGTAAATGATTAAACTATTTTATAACATTCTTATAATTTATGTTTATAAAGTCATAGTATTTAAACTTAATTTAAAAATAGGGTAAAAAACGCCTTAAAATTAAGAAAAATTGTAAAAATTTAGTAAAAGATAATAATAAAAACAAATATTAAGTAGATTGAAAAATAGTAAAAAATTTATAA
>JADLKP010000255.1 GCA_016838945.1 Methanobrevibacter sp. | reverse complement strand
ATGCTATTTTTTTATCTTTTTTTTTTTATTATGATTTTTTCTCATTTTATTTTCTTATCTATTATCTTATTTTTTAATTCTTATAATTCTTTTTTTAAAATAGTTTAAATTATGATATTCAATATTTAATTTATCATATGCACTTTTTACAGAATTTACTGCATCTCTTTTTCTTTTAAAGTATATCAAATGTGAATTGCAATTGCAATCGGAACATCCGAATTTAGGTATTTCCTCACCATTTTCAGATATTATTGATGCCAAAGCACATTCTATCTTTTCATCAGAAATATTGAACAGAACATCTCTTATTTCACTATTCTCACTTTTTAAAAGGTAATCTACATGCCAATGCATTTTCTTCTCATCAGACAAGTGCCTATTGATTCTTGCTGTAAGTGAATTCATTGCTGATCCTATGTAAACATAGTAACCTTTCTTAAAATTATGGTCTTGATATAGATTACCGATTTTAAGTTTCTCACTTTTTCTCATAGCTATTATTAAACAGTATGTACCTTTCATAATTTTACAACTTTGTGATTTAATTTTAATATATTTGTCCGTTATTTTCATTAAATTAACGAAATGTTTTTATGCATTTGTGATTTTGTGATGATGTGCTAATGTTCCATTATTTTTTCAAGTTTTTCAAGTTTTGAAGTGCATCATCACTATTTTTGAGAACTAATGCAACTTTATCACATTTCTCTAATTCACTGCAGTCAGCACAAGTTTCATATTTCCTTTCTAAAGCGCATTGTCTAATAGGACAAAGGGTTTCGCAGAAGAAAGTTTTTACACCTTCTATTTTACATCCAGTACAATTAATCATTTCTGGAAGGATTTCTATATTATTCAGTTCGCTCCAATGCTTTGAAACTTTAGTTCTTAATTCATTGTCATCGTTGATTGTTGCAATTCGAGCTTCACAAGTTTCACAGTCCAATCCGCAGTATGCTATAAAATCATTCATGATATTCTCTCCAGATTTTTGCTCATATTTTTTTTTAAAATAATTTTGTCTGTTTGCTTTTATCAGTATCAATAAAGCTTTTCTGATTCATTTCCCTTATTTCATCATTTTCTTTTATTTCACCTATCAAAAGAGGAGAATTTGGATTATGGATCTTTAGATTTCTTTTCACCAATTTCTTGTTTGAATTTGCATAGCAATATAGGCATCCATGATTGCAAGTGTTGTAAGAGCCTATGTCATTATTCAAAAGGCAGTAGCATTCACCATTTCTTGCCTTTTGTTTAGGGATATTTAGATTCTGTCCAATCGCTCTTTCTACAACTTCCCTTGTCATGCATCCGCTGGAATCAAGGCCAAACTTATCCAATTCAGTTCCTTCAACACAGGTTTTGATATTAAGGTCATTTTCTCTTCCAATTCTTGCAAATTCTTCCCCTATCTTCAATCTTTCCTCTTTTCTTACTTCCCTTACTCCTGGGAAATTACGTATTGTCTTCTCATACAAGTCAATGAAGCTTATGACGGCTTCAGTTGTGTATTCGGATAAGGAGCTTGCAATATATTCAAATGATTCAATATGCTTTTCTAAGGTGTATTTTTCATTAATGAAAATGGGATCGTATCTTAATGACACCTTTTCCTTGCCTAATTTGTCTGAGAGATACTTAAAGCTTTCCAAAACATCATCAACTGGAGGCACATTAGGTTCTATATCCTTTTCATAGGGGGTGATTGTTATCTGCCAATATTGATTGAACTTATCTATTTTTTCCAGATTCTGAAGCATTGGCTTAGGATTTTTTGTACAGAATATGATGCAATCAATCAGTTCAGGATTCAATTGATATGAATAGATATGGTTTTTTGCATATGTGCTTCTTACATATACAAATCCTTCATCAATTCTATTGCAGAACCATTTGCTGAAAAATCCGGGAATGTCTGTTCGCAATCCAGTATTTAAAATCATCTTTTTATCTCCTCACTTTACCATTTGTTTTCCATTTTTTAAAAATATTTTTATAAAATAATTTTCATAAGTTCTATTATGAATTTTAAAATCAGGGCAAAGGGACATAAAAATGTATTGTCATTGCACAAATCCACTTTTGAAATAACAAAGGATAAGGATCTTAGCTTATCTGGAGATTGCATTATAGGCTTGGACATTGATAAGTCAATGGATGACTTTCCAGAGGAGTTCAAGAATAAGTTGGCAAATGATGACACTAAAGTCATTGTTGAACTGAGTACACCCAATGCTTCAGATAGGATTCTGGGATATGGTCACCATGATTTGACTCTTTCCCATCCGACAGATATTGTTTGTAGAAAAAGTACATTTGTATGCTCTAGAACCTTAATGATTAAATCTGATAAGGCAGCTATTGATTTAAATAGGGATTTAATTGCAGATTTGGCTAATGGCGAATCTATGGAGGTAAATATTGAGCTGATCTGATATATGGTCAAATTTTTTTATTTAAATTTGTAGTAATATTTAAATAAGATAATAAATATATTATATAGTACTGTACTATTTTTCTGTTTTTATGCAGGGGTGGTCGAGCGGTCAAAGGCGCTAGGTTGAGGGCCTAGTGGGTTAGTCCCTTCGCGGGTTCGATTCCCGTCCCCTGCACCATTTTATAATTATTTAATCATATTTTTTAATTTTTCATTAATATATGACTATTTTTTCTAAAAATATCTCTTTTTTTCTAAAACTATCTCTTTTTTTTCTAAAACTATCTCTTTTTTTTATAAAAATATCTTTTT
>JADLKP010000254.1 GCA_016838945.1 Methanobrevibacter sp. | reverse complement strand
TTCTAACATTTGCCGATTTATTCCTTCTCTGCCTGGTTATATCTATGCAACAAAAGGGAAAGATTTATATGTTATTAAACAGTTAATTATACATAACATTAAAAAAAATATTATCTTAAATTTGTTGAATTATCTTTTTTTTATTGCATTAGCACTTTAAAAAATTTTAATTTCAATATAATTCTTAAAGATATCAATCAATAAGAGTATTTTTAAAACTTTTAAATTTGTATTTTTTTAGTGTATTGAGGTGAAAAAATTTCGTTAGAGAAGAGAACATTGCTTTTGGCAATATTCTGCTTATTCTTTATTGTAATAGGTGGGGTATCAGCTAGTGATGTCTTGGATATGCCAAATAATTCAGATAACAATAATTTTGTTAGCGATTCTATCGATTCTGAATCTGAAGAGTCAGTTGGTAATTATTATACTAATCAATTATCTAATGAAGTCGGTTCCAGTTCAAGTCAAGGTACACATGACGATAGTCATGAGATGACTTTTGATGACTTAAATAGTGGAGATAGTGCGGGTAGTTCAAGTACTGCTAAAAACGGCACTAGCCTAAAAGTATCCACTACCAAGATACATTCTGGAACTCCTGTTACTGTTACATTAAAAGATAAGAATGGTAAATTATTAAGTGGTAAAAAAATTTTATTCAATGTTACCAATAAGAATAAGGTTTACACTAGAACTACTGACTCAAAAGGTCAGGCGAAAATTACTTTCAATCCTGTGGGTACATATAACATTAAAATTAGTTTTGCAGGCGATAAGTATTTTAATAGTTCCAAATTAAGTTCTACTATTAAAGTTATAAAAAGTGGCACCAGTTTAAAAGTTACAAGCAATAAGGTTCCTAGAACAACTTCTTTGATTGTGACTTTAAAAAACAATGAAAATTGTGCTCTCTTAGCTAATAAAAAGGTAAGTTTTAAGATTCCTAAATGGGGCAATAGGGTCTACACTAAAATGACAAACTCTATGGGTCAAGCAAAACTTACTATAAATACTGCACATAAATTTTCAGTAGTTATTAGTTTTGCAGGAAATGGCAATTTATATAAATCCTCATGTAAGACAACTATATATCCTAAAAAATGTGGAACTAGATTATCATATTCAAGTCTTTATCAATATGGTAGTGATTTTATAGTTACTCTAAAGAAGAATGCAGATGGACATGCAGTTAAAAACAAAAAAGTTGTTGTAAAAATAACTAATAAGGACAAAACATTTACCAAAAAAACCAATTCAAAAGGACAAATTCGCATACCTATGAACTATCTTGGTGAAGTGGATATGAAGATGAGTTTTGCTGGTGATGATGTTTTTATCAAATCCTCTGCCGCCCATAATGCAAATATTGTTAAAGGGGCAACTAAATTAATTGCGCCAGCTAGTGTTGGTCAAGGATTTAATTATGTGGCCACTTTAAAAAATTCTGCAGGAAAGGCTTTATCAAATAAGAAAGTTGTCATTACAATCAATAATAAGACTTATACTAAAACTACCAATTCAAAAGGAGAGGTAAGTTTAGCCATAAGGCTTAAGAAAGGATCATATCCTATAAAAATTAATTATGCTGGAAATAAGTATTATAATTCATCTAATGTTAATAAGACCTTTAAGGTAACTGACCCTGCAATTAGTATATCTAAAATTATTGCTGCAGCTAAAGACTTGAAAGTCCGTGTAGAATACATAAATATATTAAATAAATCTTACAGTGTCACTATTGATAGTAAGAAATACACAATGGATGAATTCGCATATCTTATGGCAGGTGCTATAACCAATCTTAATAAAGGTTCAAAAGCTGATGTTAAGATAAAATTCTTATCAAATAATTATGGTTCTTCTGGGGCGAAAATTAATGGTAAATTATCTAAAAGCGATTATCTTAAATTAGCGACAAACATTACTAAATATGTCGATTCTAAAAATTGCTTGCCTTCAAGTCAAGTTACCAGCTTGGGTAAAATGGAAGCAAATTTATATATTTATGGTTTAACCGCTGTATTGAATTCCTACAGTAGCAATAAGAAGTTACCTTCTTCAGTTACAGTTAAAACTGACTATGTTAAAGGGGGATATTCAATATCCATTAGTCAAAGTGGAAAAATCTTAAATTACAGACAAATATTTGATTCTGAAACCTTTGCAAAATACTTGAAAACAGGAGGGAAATCCGCTCTTAGTGATGCACTCAAGAAAAAAGCAAAAGAATTGACTGCTGGTTTATCAAGTCCTAGAGCTAAGGCAAATGCTATCTTTGAATTTGTAAGGGATGATATAAAATACAGTTTCTATACAAATTCCAAAAAGGGAGCCGCTAAAACCTTTAGTTCAAGGTCAGGTAATTGTTGTGACAAGGCTAATTTAATTGTAGCTATGTGTAGATCTGTAGGTATTTATGCAAGATATTCTCATGCTAAAAACTGTAAGTTCGCTAGTGGATTAAATACAGGACATGTATGGGCTCAAGTTTACGATCCTATATCACAAACTTGGTACACAGCCGATGCAACAAGCCGCAGAAACAAACTAGGAACTATTAATAATTGGAATACAAAGTCATATAATACTCCAAAAAATTATGCGCTTATACCATTCTAGTTATTGATAGGGATAAGTTGTAATTTATTTGATTAAAAAAGAAGTATTAATAAATAGAATAAACTTTTTAGTTTTATTCTATAAATTTTTTTATTAGTTAGTACATTCAATTTTCAAAATCCCTTTTTTATTTATTTT
>JADLKP010000014.1 GCA_016838945.1 Methanobrevibacter sp. | reverse complement strand
AATTATTTTTAATCAATATTTTTAAATATTCCTTTAAATAAAGTATAATTTAGTAATGTTAAATTTTTCTTTAAAAAATTTAATTGGGTTTATTTAATCAATAAATGATATATTTTTTATTTTTTAGGATGATATTATGACTGATAAGATTATTTTAGTAGTAAGTTTTGGTACTTCTTATAACAATAACCGTGCTCTTACCATTGGAGCTATCGAAAAGGACATTGACGAAGCATTTCCAGATTATGAAATGAGAAGGGCATTCACAAGCCAAATGGTTATAAACATTTTGAAAAAACGTGATGATTTGGCAATTGACAATGTGGAAGAAGCATTGGAAAGAGCATTGGCTGATGGTGTAAAGACAGTTATCATTCAACCAACCCACATCATGAACGGTACCGAATATCATTTCAAGATCAAGGACACTGTGGACAAGTATATTGACAAATTTGATAGCATTCCAATTGCAGAACCTTTATTGATTTCTGAAGAGGACTTTGAAGACTTGATTGCAAGCATCACTTCAAAAGGAGATTACGATGATGATACAGCAGTCGTATTTATGGGTCACGGTTCACCTGCAGAAAGTAATATGGTTTACACCAAATTGCAGGGAATGCTAAAGGATAAGGGATTCGATAATTATTATATAGGAACTGTTGAAGCAAAACCTGACTACGATGATGTATTGGCTATGGTAAAAGAAGGTGACTACAAGAAGATAGTGCTCAAACCTTTAATGGTTGTGGCTGGTGATCATGCTCAAAACGACATGGCTGGGGATGGAGAGGATTCATGGAAATCAATGTTTGCTCACGAAGGCTATGAAGTTGAATGTGTCATAGAAGGGCTCGCTCAATCTAAAGACATTAGAGATGTTTACATCAAGCATGTTCAAAAGGCTATTGATGGTTTAAATTAAATCATCTCTCTTTTTTTAATTTTTATTCTTTAATTATCTTTCTTTTTCTTTTATTTTCTTTAATTTTAATTTAATCTATTTTTGTCTTTTTTTATTTCCTAAAACTCTTGTTTTAAGAACTTTTCCCACTAACTTTTTTTAATTCATTAACTTTAAATACTATCGTTTCCATATGTTATTTGCTGAATATGATTAAAAAAAATATTTGAAAATGTATAATTTAAAGGGTGATAATATGAAGTGTCATGCATGTAAAGAAGAGTATTCGGAGGAATTTGATTTCTGTCCCTTTTGTGGCGCCTATCCTAAAAAGTTTTGTCCAAAATGCTTTAAGGAAGTAAATGATGGAGAGAAAAATTGTTCAAGTTGCGGAAGCGAACTTCTTCCTTTTGAAGTTTTTAAGAAGTTTCATGACCTTAGGGAAAAGGCCCTTGATTACAGGGATAAGGACAATTTCAAGAAATCCAGCGAATATTTTGAAAAGATATTGGAGATTTGGCCTAATGTTGAAGAGATAAATTTCCTTTTGGCAGAGGATTATGAGTTCTTGGATGAAAATGATAAGGCATTAAGGCAATATGAAAGATTGGCGGAGATAAGTCCAAGCTATATGGGAGTATATTCCAGAATAGCCAGAATGCTCATAAAAAAAGAGGAAATAGAAAAGGCAAAGGAATATCTTCAAAAGGAACATAAGGCATATCCATTTGAGAATGAGCATTATATCTATTCAATGCACATTTGCTTTTTGGAGGATGATTTTGAAAAGGCAAACAGGATTCTTGATCGCTTCTTTGCAATTGGGCCTAATGAAGATGACTTATTGATTTTCAAAGTCAACAATGACTTGAATCTGAAGCTTGTTGAGTATAGTCAAGAGCTTGCAGATTTAAATGAAAGGGTAAAAGAGTATTTAGAGAAGAATTTTAATCTTTCTTTTTAATTTTTTTTTATTCAAAATGTATTCTATAGATGATTTTATCATATGTTTAGGG
The DNA here is from genome assembly GCA_016838945.1 of Methanobrevibacter sp. Taxonomy (GTDB): domain Archaea; phylum Methanobacteriota; class Methanobacteria; order Methanobacteriales; family Methanobacteriaceae; genus Methanobrevibacter. The sequence continues at coordinate 19,543 of JADLKP010000014.1, read as the reverse complement.
GGTTGAAATATGGAAGTAATGGATGTAATTAATGAGATAGAAACTAATAATAATCCATTTATAGATGGTTTAGATTATTATATGGACTGTATTGTGACTGTAAACAATGTTAGAACAAGATGTGAACAGGTCAGTATCGTTCAATGTGATTTGGATGGTTCTGATTATGGTAGAAATGGGATTCATCTTTTGATTGAACTTCGAAGAGGTGAATGGATCACTTGGATTTTCCTTGATGAAGTTGAATCTTTAGAGGTTAAGGAGTTTAAAAAAAGGTAATGGTGGTTTGTGAAATGATTATTTCACAATTTATTAAACCACTATCTATTTTTTAAAATCATCACAGGTTGTCATTTCACTATTGTCCTTAATGGTGCAAACTCCATTTTGTGATAATGCACAGCTTAAGCAGTTTTGCTCTTCCTCTGCATCAGGAGCTGCAACTATTTGTTGGAGTGATAATGTGAAAATGCCATTCAAATGCTCTCCATCGGTCTTTTTAGGACCTCTGCCTACTATAGGGGATAAGCTTTTCATATAGCATGGAATCTCTCCAGTTCCTCCAATGTCTACTTTGATCTGTTCATAAGTGTTGAATGTACTGAAGAATTCTGCTCCTTCCTTCAATATGTCTTGAGAAGCTTCAAACTTAAATATCAACATCTTGTTTTCCAAAGAGGTTAATTGGACATATTTGTCATCAAAGGTGAACTCTTCCCCATTTTCTTTTTTAAATGTAACTATTCTTGCAATGTCAGTCATGTTTAATCTCCTAATGATTTATGTATGATAATGGTCTTTTATAGTATATAATTGTTTGCATTTATCAAAACAATTTATGTTGAAAAAATTAAAATTATCTTAAATTTGACTAAATGGAAAAAACTTTAAAAATTGAACATATAATCTTTCAATGGAGTAGGGCTTTATTATTGTTTCATTAAATTTTTTTAAAGAATTAAATCACACTTAATCTTTCTTATTTTAATTAAATATTTTTTTTATATTCTTATTTTAATAAAAAACCCTATATTATTTATTTGTTTTTGATTTAAATGTATGTAAGTGCTTACTTTCGCAAATTTATTTATGTATTTTTTTAAAAATATTATATTAGTAAAATTTTGGAGGGTATGAATGAAGAACTCATTAATAAAAATTTTAAGCATATTTTTAATATTATTGTTTTGTTTATCTCCTTTAGGAGCTGTTGATTTAGGCCAAGGAGATGATAGTATTCAAATTAATGATAATAATGCCTATTTTAAAGATTTAAACGATACTGCTATTGCTGATGATGATGCCGATTATGATGATAATGATATGGAAATCAAATGCGATAATGAGACTGATGACATAAAAGCAAAAGATAGTCATGTTGAAATTCAAAGCGTATCTGTTAATGATTCCAATTCCACTAAAAATCTTCAATTGCATGATCTTGATTTATCTATGGATATTGAGGATAGTTTTTATGGTGAAGGTGCAATTATAAAGATCAACTTTAATAGTGATAAATTTGCTTATGTTTATGATCAAATAGTTAAAATTCAAGGTGATAACTTTTCTGAAAGTGTGAATGCAGGGACTTTTAAACGTGGGTGTAATATAGTTAAGCTTCGTGAAGATATGCCTCCAGGCAATTATAATATTACATACACCTTTGATTATGGAGGATATTGGCGACCCACCACAGTGACAGGTCAGTTAACTGTTCATAAACATGATGCCGATATGGAATGTTCTGTTGAAGATGTTGACTATGGCGAAAAGCCAGTTGTTAAAATCAAATGTGCTCAACAGTTAGAGGGAGAATATATTTTTATCACTTCACCTCAGTTTTCCAAAGTGTATAAATGCAATGCTTCACAAGCTAACAATGAGGTTTGTATAGATGAGAATTTAACTACTGGAAACTATACCTGCGATGTATTTTATCCAAGTGACAGCACCCACAACACACAGCTTACAACATTAAATTTCAATGTAAATAAGCTTCATCCTAATTTGACTGTGAAAGCGGAGGATACCATCATGCAGGGTGATAATCTTTCTATCGAAATTCATGCTAATGATACAATAAATGATGATGTGACATGTAATCTTAACGGGGATACACAAACAGTACATCTTGTTAATGGTGTTGGATATGTGACTATAGATTGCCATAATCTACCTTTTGGTTATTATCAACTTAGCACTTGTTTTGAGGGAGATGACATTTTCAAAAAGGGTACTGTTCTCACAGATTTCAAAGTGATGGCTGATCCTAATTTAAGAGTACATGTCGATGACAGTCCCAGCAGGGTTGATAAGTTGCATGTTGTAGTTGATGCAGATGAAAATTTCAATGGAAATGCAACCATAACCTTGAATAACCGTGTTTGGACTACTAAGGTTGAAGTTGTCAATGGTCATGGGGAGGGTTATTATCCTGGAGGGGATTACCCTGGAAATTATACTGCCAATGCAAAAACTGCTGAAAATGAGTTTTTCATAGCTGGCAGCTGTTCTTCAACCTATGAAGTTAAGAATTTATAAGCTAAAGGGAGAACTTTAATAATGAATTTCATTCATTAGTTTTCTCCATTTCATTATTCTTTTTTTATTATTAAATATTAACTAATCCATTTCATATTTCTTATTTTAATTAAATAATTTTCCATATTTCTTATTTTAATTAAATATTTTTTCATATTTTTATTTTAAGTTTCGTTAAATATTTATTTAAAGAATTTAATTAAACCCTTATTATTTTTTCTTATTTTAATTGTTTAAATAGTTATTTTTCTTCTTTTTTGTAAGTTTTGTGGAAGGCGTTTATAACGGTGTGATATAGGGTAGGTTTCCACAAATTTGCTGTTTTCATATATAAACTTTTCTCTAAAAAAAATGCTTGATTCTGAGGATTCCATTTTTAACGGCGTTATATGGGGTAGGTTTCCACATTTTTTATATTTTTCCTTTTTATTCATTACAAAATTATATATACAATCTTAAGTAAAGATTATATTGTCGCATCATTAATTTGACTGATGTTTATGGTCCTTCTATGAGGGAAGCTTTAGCTGTCGATGATTAGGAGAAACCCAGCATTAGATAGGCTGCCTGTTTCGAGGGTTACTCGTGGAGGAAAGGGTAAACTACCTGTGAAGCAAGAGAGTTAGTATACGGGCAAAATATCAATATTTAAAAATTTATAATTTTAGATTTTTCCAAATCTATTATTTATAAATATTTTAAATAATTACTTTTTTTAACTAATTTTTATTCTAAAACTTTTCTAAGATTTTACCATATACCTTTTTAAGTTCTGGCGGTGAATTATTGTACATTCTTTTTATAATAAGCTCTGGTGTACTTTTTGCCAGGTAATTCATCTTAGGTGTCCTATCCACAATAAGATTATAGTTTTCATCAAGTCCTGTAGCCTCTATTCCGTCTACACGGATATCTGTGTATTTCATCAATTCATTTGCCATGTGGGTTACGATTATTGCAAAGGAATTGCTTTCCTCAATCATTTCAATGAAGCTTGAGATGATCTTTACAGCAGCTTCCAATTCTGTAATTCCCTCAAGTTCATCAAGAAGAACAAGTTTTTCTGAGTCACTTGTAACAATCGGCATGAATACATTCAAGAATGACTCAAAAGCTCCTGCATCCAAGGATCTCTTTTTGGAAAAGTGGTAGATTTCATCCAATAACTTTATCTTTGCAGACTTGGCGGGAACAGGAAGACCCATCTGTGCAAGGATAGCTATTTGGCTGATTGTTTCAAGAAGTGTTGTCTTACCACCACTGTTCGCTCCAGTCAACAATGCAATGTTTTCCTCTTCATTCAATCTATAATCCACCCTTTGAATTCCTTCTGCATTGGTTCTTTCCTTTAGGCATAAGTTCAGGTGCAATGCTTGATGGAGATCATATTCATTGGTGAATTCAGGCTTGTTCAAATCATAAAGATAAGCAAAGCAGCCCAATGCATATTCATAGTCAAACTTGATTATTTCACTAACTTCCCTTTCGGCATCTTCCTTGATGGATGCCAATTGTTCTGCAGCAGTGATCTTCTTATCAAAATAATTGTTTTCGCTGTTTGAGAGAATTTCCATCTTCACCCTTTCAACTTCCACATCATCAATTTCAATCGGATACTTCTTGATGAATGGGTCAAATGCAATCCCACTTTCTGCCTTAATTGTTTCCTTTGATTTGCTTAAAATTTCGTTAAATATTTCTTCTAGTTTTGCAGGTAAGGCATTGTTTAATAAGTCGAGAACTTCATCTCCTTCAAGGTCAATGTTTTGAATCCTTTCTTTTAATTCACGGTCTATATGTCTCTTCTCATTATTAACAATTTCATCCAAATCAACTTCTTTGGTTTTATAGGATTCAAGTTCATCAAGTATTGGGCCAAGATCATTAAGGACAGTTTCCTCTCCTAATATTCCTTTAATCTTGGAAACTCTTTCAAACAAAGCTCTGTTTTCCTTGAAGTAGTCTAAAATAACTTCAGGCACAAGCTGATGGATTGGAGCGTCCTTATTGATCATGATCAAATTAGGCATATCCCCTAAATCAAGGAATCCTTCAGTGTAAATGTAATAGATTAGCTCATATCCTCTAAGTTCCTCTTGGAAGAAGGGGGAATCTGAAGCGGTAAGTATTGTGTAGTATTTGTTCAAACCTAAATCCATAAGATAATCTGCATCTTCATGGCTTTCTGTAAGGATTGCTTTGCTTGCGTCATAATTAGGCTTTGATGCCTTAGGCTCATGGAGGTTTTTCATAAGCTTGTCCAAGTCATATAATGGAAGATTGCTTACCTTTTCTTTGGCGTTCATTACAAAGTCTAAGCGTTCATTGATGACTTCTTCAGCTTTTATGGGAGCAAGGAGCAATATTCTGTTTTTGGAGTAGGAGGTATTTGAATAGCTTAGCACTTTTTCTATGATTTCTTCATATAGCTGAATGGCCCTTTCGCTTTTGAGGAATTTTTGGGCAGGATTTCCGATTAATTGATTCATTATCTCGATTGCCTTTCTTTGGCTGATTCCTTCAATGTTTATAAGTCTTTCAAGGTCAAGATTTTCAATGACCTGATTCAATTCCTCTTCTCCTCCCAATTCATTAATGATCTTTTGAGATAATTTATCTCCAATACCCTTAATGTTCTGTAACTGCGCTCCTTCCATAAGATTACCTCAATGAGAAATTATGATTTTTGTATTTTGTTTCATATGCTTAATTTTTTTTATTTTATTATTAATTTTTAAACCTTTTGATTTTCAAGAATTTCAATCATAATATGATTTGAATATTGATTTTATTTTGTTATTTCAATCCCTTATCAAAATTTGCTTTTGTCAAATCAGGACAATATTCAGCTATTGTATCTTTTGATTCTTTGGACTGTTCTCCTTTTTCATCAATAATGTCCATATATGCCTTTCCAATATCTGTGATGTAATCCAATGATTTCCATCTTGCATCAATTGAAAAGCTGGAGATTCCTATTGATTTCAAATAGCCGATCTCATCAATCAGACAAAGCTCTTCAGAGTTTAGGATAATTGTCATGTCCTCGTTCAAACTGGTTTTGATTGGATAATGCTGATTTCTTCTGTTTTTAAGATAGTATTCATTTGAATCAATGTAATATCCTTCCTCATCATGATTGCTGTTTTTCTTTCTTTGCTTTTGATTGTACTTAGTGATAAGCTTCAATTGCTTTTTGGAAACAAGTTCCTTTCTTGTTGTCATTGATTCAATGTTTCCATGGACCAAGACTTCCAATTCTGGAAGTGATGTGTCCTTTGACAGTTCCTTATAGTAGTCTTCCATCAAATCCTTAATGTTTTTCTTATAAATCTCAGGAGATATGGATAAGGTTTTATAATTGTTACTCTCCAGCACAGCTTCTATGTTATACACATTCAATGGATAATTTCCATGAAGATCAACATCGAACTTATCTTTTAATGAATCGTCCAATCCAATTAAGCTGGTCATTATGTCAATCTTCAAATTCATTTTTTTAAGAATTCCCATAATCTTCATTATGGATTCCTTAGACTGCTTTGGTGCAATGTCTGGAAGTTTCCAAATTAGCTTATAATCTTGATTTTCAGATATTTCTATTGCTTTCTTTAGGAAATTGACACAATAGCTGATGTTCAATTCATGTTCCTGAAGGGATTTGTTTTCCAATATTTGCTGACTTATCTCCTCAAAGTCCTTATTTGGAGGTATTTCCAAATAGATTCTATCGAAAACAGGCTCCTTCTTATTAAGATTTCTTAATATTTCCAAGCTATTGATATATGCTGAAAGCTTATATTTACTTTTCTCATCATTACTTACCTTAGATCTCAAATCAATTTTCCTTCTGAACTCCTCATTTAAGCTATTGATGTTTCTTTCAGCTATTTCCAAATCCTCTGCACTTGGCTTGTAGCTTTCAATAATCTCCTCTTCAAGCTTGTTGAAGAATGTTCTTCTAAGTTCATTGATTTCACTGATTGGAGAGAATAAGCTTTTATTGTTGTTTATTGTAATCTTTTCAATGTAATAAGGCAAATCCCCAATTTTCAATAGCTGCTTTTTAATTGTTTCATTGGATATCGGTTTCTTGATGGCCTCTTCCCAAGCCTTTTCTCCCTTGATTTTTAGGGTGATTACTTTGCCGTTATCCAATTTGAGATTTCCTTTCAAGTGGGGATAATTGTCGCTGTCTATGTGTAAGTAAAGTTCCAATAATGATTTTTTGATGAAATGCTCCTCTTTTTTATGAGGGAGGTCTTTCACTTCATTTATCAATGAGTTTTTCTTGGTAAGGTAAACCTTTGAACCTTTCGCGAGTGGGAAACCAATTCTTTTGTTTTCCCTAACCCTTTTGATGACAAGGAGTTTTCCTTCAATATCCTTGTCTTTTTCTCTTTTTCTCCAATGCCTATCCTTTGAATCCTTTAAGACAGGCTTGGATGATATGTCGAATCCGTAGGTTTGGATGAATCCATCATTCGGATTATCTTGTTTGATTTCCTTTTTGGCTCTCTTTTCCTTTCTTTTGGCTCTTTTATTCTGTTTTGTCTTTAATTTTTTCTTATCCTTTTTGGACTTATTTTCATCATTTTTCTGATTGTCATCATTTTCCAAATTAGGGTTATTTTCAATCAGTATTCCATCTCCCTTTTCCGGGATGTGCATGAGCTTATCCTTAAGCAAAATATGGATTTCTTCAGTTTGAGGATTGTATCTGTGTATCTTTCCAACATATAATCCTTGATGCCCCGGTTTTTTCCTGTTCATTATCATAGGATTGTTTTTTGGGATGAGATGTCCTGTTGTAAACTCTCTATTGAAGACCAATTCCAGCTCTTCAAGGGATTCCAGATTCTGCAGTTTCTGTTCTCTTTTAAGTTTAGCAATGTTTTCCTTATCTTGAGCCTTTTTCAAATCGGTGCTTCTTCCTTTCTTTCCCTTGCTTTTTCTTTCCAATTCCTTGATGTTTCTGTTCAAAGCTTGGCTTGTTTTGTCATATCTTAATTTATTTAGCCTTTTTCTATAGTTTTTGACAACAGTGGCAACATAGTCATTGCTTCTCATTCTGCCTTCTATCTTTATGCTGTCAACTTCCAGATTGACTATCTCATCAAGATGCTCAAACAATGAGAGGTCTTTTGGGGATAGGAGATATTCTCCTTCAGTTTTAGGGTTTATTTTCTTGGTTTTGTTGATGTTCAATTCATACCTTTCCCTACAAGGTTGAGCACAGGTTCCCCTATTTCCGCTTCTTCCTCCTTGCATGGAAGAGAGCAGGCAATGTCCGGAATAGCTGTAGCATAAGGCACCATGAGCAAATATCTCTATTTCAACTCCAAGGGAGTGTGCATAGCCAAGGATTTCCTTAAGTTCATTCATTTCAGTTTCCCTTGGAAGAACAACTCTTCTTATTCCGTGCTCAGATGCCCATTTGATACCTTCGATATTGTGGATGTTCATTTGGGTTGAGGCATGGATTGGAAGATTTGGAATGTTTTCATTGATGATCTTTACAAGGCCGACGTCCTGAATGAGAACTGCATCTACACCCATCTTATATAACTCCAAAAGGTAATTCGATACCTTTTCCAATTCACCTTCCTTGATTAGGATGTTGACTGTTACATAAACCTTCACGTTATGCAAGTGAGCGTATTTCACTGCTTCTCTTATTTCTGGAACTGTGAAGTTTTCTGCATATTTCCTTGCTCCAAAGTTTTCTCCAGAGAGATAAATGGAATTTGCACCAGACAATATTGCCAGTTTCAAATGCTCTGCAGATCCTACAGGTGCCAGTAATTCAGGTAATCTCATTGTTTTTCCTCGAATAATAAATATAATTGATTAATTTTTTGATTAATTTTTTGATTAAATAATTGATATATGATTAACATGATTTTTCATGAAGTCTTCCATTGATAAAGTTTCCTTTATTCAATCTTGATAATGTAATATTTTTAATTTGCTCTTTCAGCAGGTTCAAGTCATAAGTGTTGTCTTCTTTCAATGCTTGTGAGTAGAGTGAAACAATTGTGGAGCTGTATTGCGGAGAGGAGAATCTGCAATCGATTATGCAGGAGTTCACTCCAGTGTCCTTAATCAGTTCCACCTCATCTATTAGGCATAAGCAGTCCTTATTGATGAAATGACTGTGCATGTTATAATCGAACACAACCTTATATTTGAATTTCTTGCGCTTTTGGTCTTCAAGTATAGCATAATCTGAAGAATCATTGACTATGAAGTCTTTTCCATCATTAAGATTTGAAAAGTCATCCTTACTGCTCATCACTTCAAGGTTTCCTTGAATGATTATGTTTAAGTCCACATCTTTATTTCCTTTGATGAATTGGTATTTGGAAACCAATTCCTTAATTTCTGTATGGGACAATTCAGAAGACAGGATTACGCTTTTAAAGCCAGCGTCAGATAGGTTCTTTACATTATAGCTATTCCAGACATTTAGGTTATGGTTTCCATAAACCTTATTTCTAAAGCTTTTAGCTATTCCTGGAGTGTCATACATTATTGGAATTCTCATTCCTTCATCTTCCAATTCTTCGATGATTTTGCTTATTTTTTCTATTTCCTCATCGCTTATGAATGAGGATAAGACAAGCACCAATTTGTCTTCCACATTTTCCTTGCCCTTATAGACAATGGAATATGCCTCTTTTAACAAGTCCTTGATGTTCTTGAAGTATTCCTCTTGGCCATAGTATGAAAATGATGGATCAAAGAAATATTTGTGGATCGGCAGTTTGGAGGTCATTTTAATAAGTTCCAAATTGTCTGCAAATATTGAAAGATTAAGCTTCTCATTTCTAACTGGAATGTCTGTATAGGATTTGTATTCCTTTACGAATTGGCTGATGCGTTTATTGGTTGCTCTTACTTCTTTTTTGTCAGGCTTATAATAGTTCAATAATAATTCGGTTGCCTTGTCAAGAATGGTTCTTCTTATCTTATTCAGCTTTCCAATTGGAACAAAGCTGTTTTCAGGCATGCCGTTTATTGTTAAGTCGCTAATGTAAAATGATGTTGAACCGGTCTTTAGCATTTGCTTTTCAATGTCTTCAATGCTTATCGGCCTTTTTTGAGCAGGTTCGAATTTGGTTTGGGAAATGTATCTGAAACTGAATTCCTCTTCCTTATTTTCGTTGTTTATTCCCTTTTCAACAATCTTGAATTTGGCATTGATGTTAAGTCTTAGGTCCTCTGTCCATTTGATGTCCAAATCCAATGGGATGTATTGCTTTATGGTTTCATTTTGGAATTTCTTAAGGTTGTCATGGGTTGATTTGGAATAGCTTAAAAGTACTTTGTCCCCTTCTCTCACATTTCTTGTTGTTTCAAGTTTTATGTACTCGTCGGTCTGTTCCTTGATGTTGTCGATATAGATTCCTTTGATCTTGTCCTTGTATTTGAATCCGATTCCATCACCGATGTCCAGGTTTATCTTGAATTCTTCGTTTTCTTTAGCTATTGTAATTAAATCCCCTTTCTTTTCTGTGATTCTACCAATGTAAACTCCTTCGTGTCCTGAACTTTCTCTTCCTAAAACCTGTCCCGGCTTTTGATTGAGAATGTAACCATCTGTAAATTGCCTATTGAATACAAGGCTCAAATCCTTTTCATAATCTCCTTCATCACCATCTATCAAATGTCTGTATGCATTTGTGATTGTTCCCACATAATCTGCAGACTTCATACGGCCTTCCAATTTAAGTGAAAAGACTCCTGCATCCTCTATTTTATCCAATCCTTTGTAAACTGCAAGGTCATGTGTTGACAATAGGTATCCGTTTCCAACATTGTAGTTTTTATATTTAAGTTTGTATTGCTTACGGCATGGCTGTGCACATGCTCCCCTGTTTCCGCTACGTCCACTGTTGTATGATGAGATATAACAGTTTCCACTGAAGCAATAGCAGAGTGCTCCATGTCCAAATACTTCAAGTTCCATATTTATGTTGGATTCCTGCAGCTTTTGTGATATTTCAGCTATCTTATCGATGCTTATTTCACGTGGGAATACTATCCGTGAGATATTGTTTTCAACAGCCCATAAAATACAATCATAGTCACTTAATGTCATTTGTGTGGAAGCATGAACTTCAAGACCTGGAATGAGGTTTTTTATAAGTTCAATAATTCCCAAATCCTGTACAATAACTGCATCAACACCTATTTTGTATAAGTGGAACAAGTATTTGACAATCTCTGTGACTTCAAAGTTGTTGATCAAGGTGTTTACGGTTACATGTATCTTTGCTCCGTTCAAGTGAGCATATTCCACACTTTTTTCTATTTCATCTAAAGTAAAGTTTTTGGCAAATGCCCTTGCTCCAAACCTTTCTCCAGATATGTATACTGCATCAGCTCCTGCATTGATTGCTGTAACCAATATGTCATAGTCTCCTGCAGGTGCCAATAATTCAGGTAATGTCATTAAGTAATCTCCTATAATTTTGATTTTTATGATTGCATTTTTATAATTTAACTGATTTTTAATGATAATTTTGATTTATTTAAAAAAATCTATTAAAATAATCTAACTATTAATAGATTTGTTAATTTTATTATATACATATTTTTAATATTATAATAAATTTATTGATATGTGGTTTATTGATATATAGTATAATTATAGTTGCGATAGCTTGTGAAAACTAATAAAATTCAATAGAATTATATATTTTTAAAAATAAATTCTATTCTATGTATATTGTATTGGAAGGAATAGATGGTGCTGGTAAATCAACCCAGATTAAAATTTTAAAGGAATGGCTGGAAGATAACGGTTTCAATGTTGAAACAATTGTAGAACCTACTGATTTGGAAGTTGGAAAGCTAATCAGAGAGTTGCTCACTCGAAGTGATGCAGAATCAGATTCCATGCAAAAAACATTTGGGTTGCTATTTGCTGCCGATAGGCTTATGCTAATGGATAGGATTGGAAGATTGGAAAATGAAAATACTGTAGTTATCAGTGACAGATCTTTCTATTCAAGTTTGGCTTATCAAAACCCTCAAGATTGGATTAAAGAATTAAATAAGTATGCTAAGATTCCAGATTTGGTTTTGCTCTTGGATTTGGATGTCAAGAAATCCGTCGAAAGATGTGATGGAACTGATGAATTTGAAAATGAAGAGTTCCTCACTGGAGTAAAACAGAATTATTTGGATTTGGCAAAGTCCAATGACAACTTTAAAATAATTGATGCAAATAATGGTCCGAATAAAGTCTCTTCTGATATTAAAAAAGCAGTTGCACCATTATTTGATATTTGTAAAGATTGTATTCTATAATCTAAAAATAGAAAATTTAAGCTAAACCTTAAATATATTTTAATTTTAACTAATTTTATTTTTAAAAATAAGAAAGTAAAAAGTAAAGATGGTCAATTAGATTATCTTTTATCTAATTCGTCTAATCTTTCTTTCATTACTTTAACAATGTAATCTTGCGCTTTTTCAAGCTCTTCTTTTGTACCTTGGAGTTTTGGTCCAAATTCGGTTTGCTTAAGTTCAACATCGAACTGTTCAATAACATGAGCAAGCATTTGTTCTCCAATTCCATTGGTAAGTTTCATTTCATATACTGTTGGTTCTTCTTCCATTCTATCCCTCTTTTTAATCTTTTTTTAAAAATTAATAATTATAATATTTTTAGATTTAATTTTTATTATTCTTATTCTTGTGACTCCATAAAGTCTCTAACTGGCTTTAAGAAATCAATTAAGTATTGTGTAATTGCATTTTTCAAGTCCATTGGGTGCAAGTTCTCTTCACTGTACATTTGGTATAACTCATCTTTAGTGAGTTCTAAGTTTCCACCAAATTTCTCAGGTCTTTCTATAAGCAAAGTGTCTTGCTGTGTGAATACAAAATGATCTGCAATTTCCAAAATAGGGTTTCCTTCAGTTTCTCCCATAGGACAGTAGCTTTTCTTGATTTTATCCTTGATTGTCTTTTCATCATCGTCAACAGCGATGTAGTTTCCTTTGCTTGAAGACATCTTGTCATCACCGTCAAGACCATGAATCAAAGGAGTGTGAATACATACAGGAGCTTCTTTTCCTATTCTAGGTAAGTTTTCCCTTGCCAACATTTGAATCTTTCTCTGTTCCATACCGCCTAATGCAACATCAACTTCCAAAGCGGACATGTCTGCGGTTTGCATCAATGGATAAACTACACTAGCCACTTTTGGATTGTCATCATGTCTGCTGACTTGGCCCATACTTCTTTTTGCCCTTTTTAATGTGGTTAAAGTAGCTAATTGATAAACGTCATTTGTATAGTCGCTTCCGGTTTGGAATGATGAGCCTAAAATGTATTCGGTGTCATCAGCGAGCCCTAATCCTTGGAAGCATCTTTTATTGTATTCTGCAGTTTCGGTTATTTCCTCTACAGTTCCTTTTCCATTCAAGAAAGCATGATAATCTGCAAGCAAGATTTTGATTTTAAATCCTAAATCCTGTAATTGTTTAAGTTTCATTATTGTTACTGCATGACCTAAATGAATTTTTCCAGAAGGTTCATATCCAGTATAAGCAATAGGTTGCTCTTTTTCAAGCTTTTCTTTCAATTCATCTACATCAATGATTTCTAAAGTTCCTTCTTGAATTAATTCAATTTTTTCTTCAATGTTCATGTAATCACACTTTTGTTTTTGTAATTGGTTATTGTTATTGGTTATTGTATTTGGTTATTGTAGTTAGTTTTTGTAATTGGTTATTAGATAATTATTGTAATTATGATTTTTCTATAATTTTAGATTATATAAATTTTAGATGATATAGATTTTCCCATCTATTTTGATTACATCAATCTCTTCGCCGATATTGATTTTCTCTAATTTTTCAGTCATTTCCAAATCGATTGGGCTATAATCATCAGGATCAAGAATCTGAAGGGAATTTGGAGATTTTGATGTAACGATCGCTTTTTGAATTCCTTCCAAATGTTCTATCTTTTCTATAGAATCATATTCTCTCCATTTTAAAGCTATTTTGTCTTGATTTTCCAAGTTTATGACTTGGATTCTATTTCCATCAACATCGTTGATTTGATAAATTCCATCATTATACTTTACAAAATCCTCCTTAACAAATTTTGGAAGTCTTAATGCAATCCAGATTCTGTAAAGTCCTTTTCCAGTGGATTTGTCTTCACTGATAAGTCTTGGGGATTCCTTTGTGGTTCCACCGAATTCCTCTTTAAGATGTTCAACAACCTTCTTTGCAGTCTTTAAAGAGCCGATGTAATAGTCATTTCCTTCCTTAAGCTTTGCAACTTGAGGAATGTAAGCTAATTTATCCTTTTTAAATTGCTTTTCAAGGGTTCTATGGATTATCTCTTCTGCCTTTTTCATTTCCTCTTCCTTAAGTTCCCTGTCATCTGCACGCAATTGAATTACGGCTTCATAGTATCCCGCATTTCTTTTGCTGCAGTCAGGGCAAACGGAGTAATTGATTTTCACATCTGGAGTGTGTGTTTCCACAAATTCCTCGCCTAAAACAGTTGCAACCGCTTCAACATAACATTCTGCAATTGTTCCTCTCATTTGGTCTATTTCAAGTTCAATTTCCTCGTTTTCCGCCAAATCGGAAAGGGTGATGTTTCGCTCCAATGCTCTGTAGATGATTTCCTCTTCTGGAATGTACTCATCTTTCCATTTTCCTTCCTCTAACTTTGCATTGCAGTGTTTGCAGATGGTTACAGAGATATTTTCTGGAATTTCCATAAGCTGAAATTTCTTTAAAAAACAGTTTTTGCAGATTCCATCTATCATTTCAACATCTGTTGCACCGCATTCTGGACAAAACATTTTAAAACACTCTGATAATGTAAAAATTGGATAAAAATTAATAATTTGGATAAATAGCTAATATATTTTTTAAAAAATAAAAAATTTAGAAAAGAAGAAAAATATTATAATGGTTTAAGTGGAGCTTTTGCACCACATGCTGCACATTTTAATATAAAGATTCTGTCTTCTCTTATGATTTTAGTATCTGGTCTGTTACATTCGTGGCAGATAACATATTTTTCAATATAGTCATCGATTCTTTCATTGATTAAAAAATGATTGAATTTACCTTGCAAGATTGCTCTTACTCCCTCTAAGTTACCCGCAGTACCTAATTCTCTTAATAAATATTTCAATACATGTTGAGGGTCTCTGTTTAAGGAGTCAGCCACATCTTTGAAGTTTTGGATAAAGGTTCTATTACCTTGAATAACAGAGTATGCCTTTACAGGTTCAAACCTTTTTGTTTCAAATACCTCAGGAGGTAATTGGTCAATAGCTCTGTTTAATAAGTTTTCGTAATCTTCCATTTTTTCACCTCTTGGAATAATAAATAATTTCTAATAAGTATAATCAAATAAAATTTATGAATTTTTTCTTTAAAAAATAGTATTTGAGTTATATTAATATAAATTATATTTTTTATCATTTATTAATGTATTTATTATATAATGAATTATATAATCAATTTGATGTTAAACTTTAAAATGAACTTTAAAATGAAAAATAGAAAAAAATGCTTGAATTTGAAATGAACTTTAAAATGAAAAATAGAAAAAAATGCTTGAATTTGATCAAGCATAATCATTTAGTTTTATCATGGTCATTGACCATCTAATCTTTCAATGTTCTTACAAGACCATTACGCGGTTCGTAGATAAGTCCTCTTGATTTGAGCATTTTTAAGATTTCATCTGTTTTTTCTTCACTTATGTCATTGTTTTCAGCAAGATGGTCTTTTAGGATATTTGTTGGAACATCAACAAATTCTGCTTCCAATTCTTCAATTGCCTGTTGCACTACGCGCATTTTATCTCTTTCAGATGTTGGAGTTCTTCCTTCAACTCTAGCAATGTCGATTTTGCCGGTGTCAGGATCCATTCCGATTTTCTCTAAACATCTTCTCTGCAAGCTGATTGCTCTATGAGCATCTGAAGCTTCCACTTCGTTTTTCAATTGAAGTTTTGCACTTGCTTCAGCTAAACGAATTGTTGCTTCCAATTGCCTTGGAGTGATTGGTACAGGAGTTCCCTCTTCCATACCGCCTGTTCTCACTGATACATAAAACTCTTCCAATACTTTTGTTGCTTCATCTGTAAGTACTGGATGGACATTCTTACGTGCATAAGCGATATACTTTCTCAAGAGTTCTGGCTCTATATCATATGCTATGTTGGAATATTGGTGAGTTGTAAGAATGTGCTTTGCCAATTCCCTATCCTTTTCGACATTTGGTTTGTCTTCAATTACAAATATCAAATCGAAACGGGAAAGAATTGGTGAAGGCAAGTCAATTTGGTTTGCTAAAGTCTTGTATCTGTCGAAAGTACCAAATTTAGGGTTTGCAGCTGCAAGCACTGAACATCTTGTATTCAATGTTGCCATGATTCCCGCTTTTGCAATACTTACTGTTTGTTGTTCCAATGCTTCGTGAAGTGCAGATCTATCTTCTGAACGCATCTTATCCAATTCGTCAACACATACATTTCCTTGGTCCCCAAGTACTAATGCACCTGCTTCAAGAGACCAGCCTCCAAGCTCGTCTCTAACTGCTGCAGCAGTTAACCCAGCACCGGATGTACCTTTACCACTTGTGTAAACACTTCTTGGAGCTAATTTTGAAACGTATTTAAGTATTTGGGATTTACCTATACCTGGGTCCCCGACAATAAGGATGTGAAGGTCTCCTCTAAGGCGAGTGCCATCTTCCAATTGTTGTACTGTTCCACCGAAGAGCTGCAATGCAATAGCTTCCTTTACATCTCTATGGCCTTTGATTGAAGGTGCAGTGGAATTGATGATTTTATCGTGTATATGATGGTCTCTGGATAATTCCAAGATTTTTTCTTCATCTTCTTCACTAAGTTCCAATTCCTCAAATTCCTGTTCCAATGGTTCAATATGATTTACATAGATGTAGTTTTTGAATTTTCCACTTCTCTCTTCCCTAAATGTCTTTAGGGTTCCTGTGATTCTAACTTTATCTCCAGGATTCAATTCATCTACCAAATCATCCTCTAAAACCAAAAGCATTTGTTTTGGTTCTGTTCCCCCAGATAGGTTTTCCAAAGGCTCTTGCATTCTAGCACTTTGAGTATCTATATATTTGGATTCTTCTTGAAGCAATCTAAAGGATCTTCCACCACATTCACTGCATAATGAAGGTTCCATAATATGGTTTCCAGAGGTTTGTTCCACATCAGTTATTCTCATGCAGCTTCTACATTCAAATCTTCCTGTTTCAATACGTGGACGAATCTCATCAGTTTTTCTTACAATTCCATCAGCAGATACAAAGCTTCCGATGTATTTGCTCAATAAGTCGCTTAATGGAATGTTGTTAGTAAGATTTTCAAATCTGATGTTCAATTCAGTATCTTCCTTCATCAACGGATCGATATTTTTAATAGCCTTTTGTGAAGCTGCAATAACCTCATCAGGCTTTGTTATCAATAAGTCAGCCAAATCAGGATCAAACTTCTCCAAGTCTTCGTAATTGACTGTAAGTGACCTTTCATCAGGATATTTTTCTAAAATTTCAAATACATCATCCTTGTAAATTGTAGAGAAGAATTCTTCAAATTTTGCAAGTGATGTTTTTGTTTTGTTAGTGGAATTCATTGTATTATATTCTTTATATTTAATCGTATAAAAGTTTATTTAATTTTTAAAAATTTTTTATTTTTTCCCTATATTCATTTTGAAAAATGGCTTTCAAGAGGTTATGATTTTTCAAGTTCAGTTTTGTTTTTTATGGCGATTATTTTATTGATTTCATTTCATTTTTTGCCAATTTAATTGAAAATTTTAAATATGTGTAATTTTAAAAGTAATAGTAATAATTAAATTTTTTAATAAGATTATGGTGAATTTATGAAGAAATCAAGATTGGGTCTATTTAAATCAACTTCAATGCTAATTTCTGTTTTAGGAGTTATTATGATTATAGCTACTGTTGCTGCAGTTGCTTATGTTGGTTTTAGTGTAGTTTCCTCTAGTTTAACTGGGGGAATTTCATCTGGCACTCAATATGACCAATTAGCGGAATTGAAATCTAATTACACTGCATTGGAATCTCAATTTAATGATACAGGTAATAAGATTTATGCTATGGACAACATCACTTTAGAAAGAGAATATGTAAATGCACAAGTAGAGCTTGTAAGGGCTCAAAATGATTTAAGTGATGTGGAGAGTGCATTGTCTATGGGTAAGCCTGCTTCAGAAGTTGATAAAAGATTACAACAAGCAAGAGAAGATTTAAAAATAGCTCATGAAGCTTATAATAGTTTATCAGTTATATAATTGTATTATTTAACTTCTTTTTTTATTTTATTTTTAATTTTATCGTTGTTTAGTTTTTATTTTTAATTAATTTTAGTTTTATTAGTTAATTTTAGGTTTTATTTTTAGTTAATTTTAGTTTTATTAGTTAATTTTAGTTTTATTAGTTAATTTTAGTTTTATTAGTTAATTTTAGTTTTAATCTATTTTTTGGCAATATTTACTTTTTTTTTAAAAAAAAGAATAATTTAAAGGTTATTTTTTCTTTTTAGGTCCTTTTCTGTATTCCAAACCCACTATATACATTTCTTTACTTCTCTGTCTAGATGATGGAGGTTTGGTTGATTTCACTTTTCTGAAATCATATTTGATGCTGTCTAAAAGACGTTTGTATTCTGGGCCTTGGAATGCTTTGATTACAAGGTTTCCTTCTGTTTCAAGGATATTGTCTGCAATCTTGAAAACTGTTTCTACAAGGTCAACAGATCTTAAATGGTCGAGGTCTTTCACTCCAGTCAATGAAGGTGCAGCATCTGACATCAGTACTTTTGCCTTCCCATGGGTCAGTTCCATAATCTTTTCCTGAACGATCTCTTTTGTGAAGTCTCCTCTGATTCCAAAGTAATTAGGTTCGTGGAATGGTTTGATTCTGTTTAAGTCCACTCCTACAACGATTCCTTCTTCACCTACCTTTTCTAAAGCCACTTGGGACCATCCCCCGGGGGCGGCACCTAAATCCACTACGGTATCTCCTTCTTTGATGATTTTGTATTTTTTATCAAGTTGCTTAAGTTTATATGATGCTCTTGAACGATATTCTTCACTTTTAGCTCTTTTGTAATAAGGGTCATTTTTCTTTTCCACTTGCCATCTGCTTCCCATATTAACCCTCCTATCATTTAAATTCTTTAAGTACATTAAATTTAATTAGATTAACTCAGTTAATTCATATTTGGATATTTATTTTATTTGTTTTCCTTATCTTTTTTAGCCTTTTCTTCATAGAAATTCAATGCAGAACAGACAGGTCTTCCTGTTTGAATGAATTCTATGCTGATGTCATTTCCATTTATTTCCATCAATGCAACGGACGGATCTGATAATCTTGGATTTGTTGGACTTCCAGGATTTATCAAAAGGACATCTTTTATCTTTTCAAGCTGTGCAACATGTGAATGTCCGCTTACAAGAATATTCACACCTAACTGCAATGCATGGTAATATAATTGCTGTGTGTCCCCTCTTGGATAAACCTCTCCATGAATAACTCCAATTTTGTGGCCTTCTGCTTCAATTACCTTTGAAACAGGCAAGTCTACATCTCCATGGACTCTATCCATATTTCCTTCAACTGCAACGACAGGCGCTACCTCCTCCAATTCATCAATGACACTTTGGCTTGTTATGTCTCCTGCATGAATAATCAAATCCGCTCCTTCAAAGGTTTCCAATACCTTTTGAGGAAGCTTCACTCTCCTATCTGGAATATGGGTGTCTGATATCAATCCAATTAACATAATTTCACATATTGGTTTTTTAATTTTAATTATAATTTAATTTAATCTAATTATTAATTTTAATTATTAATTTTAATTATTAATTTTAATTTTTAATTATTAATTTTAATTTTTAATTATTAATTCTAAATTATTATATTTCGTTTAACAATAATTA
>JADLKP010000013.1 GCA_016838945.1 Methanobrevibacter sp. | reverse complement strand
CCAATATCTGACCAAACGAAGCGGCTCAGGATAGTATTGCTTCGGATAAAAGCCCGTCAATTGGATAGACATATCCGAGAGTACGTTCTTTGGTAATCTTCGCTTCAGCCATTTGATGGTCTTATATTGCAGGTTCTTCTTTGCACGAACAACGAAGTAAGCTCCAATCCGGTGAATCCTGTACAACATCTTGAAGTTGTTGTAGGCACGGTCAAATATGTAATAAAATCCGGGCTCATAAGGAATTTCCTTCATCGCTTTTGAATCGTGTACTGTGGCATCGGTGATGTGAAAGAATGTAGGTATCTGTGTTTCCACATCATACAATGTATGTACTTTGATACCACCTTTCTTCTTGCGAAACTTCGCCCACCAGAATACAGAGAGGCATAAATCAATGGTTGTTGAATCAAAAGCAAATACGCTTCCATCGAGTTTGAAGATGTCTATAACACGCTTCTTCCTTGCCTCGTTTACAAGGTGATAGGAATATTCTTCAAAGATGAGATAGTCCCTGTCTTGATTGGCTCTAGCCAGGGATGATCTTGAAACGCTTCTGCCCATTCCTAAATGATAGCATTTGGAATTATGAGCCTCAAGAGCGATAATCAAATCTCTCAGACTTTCCCGATTAGACAATTGCCTAAACATCAATGCAAGAGCTGATTCCAACAAGTGTGATGCTTCATATATTTGTCGCCATCATATCATACTTTCGAACGATGTAATTGAATTTATTCCTATCTAAGAAAGCGACCAGCTGAGCGAATACGAATTTGTCTTTATGCATTTGCAATCCTGATTAGGATCGCAAAGATGAGAATTCAAATCCGTTTAATTGAAAATCGTCTTCAACTAACTAAATTTCAAATATTTCAAAGAGCTATTTTTAATTATAATGGGACAGCAATGATATTAAATGTTATATTTTTATTTTCTCTATCTTTGTCGACTGACTGTAAAACTCTTATATAGACATATTAATTTATATTAAAACAAATAGAATGCTTAACGAAAAATCAGTTCTAATTACCGGAGGTACCGGTTCATTCGGTAAAAAGTTTGTAGAAACCATTTTAGAACGTTATCCCAAAGTAAAACGAATTGTAATTTATTCACGTGACGAACTCAAACAATTCGAACTCAAACAAAAATATCAAGAAAAGAATTTCCCTCAGTTACGCTTTTTTATTGGCGATGTTCGTGATGCGCCACGTCTTAAGCGCGCATGTGAAGGAATAGATGTAATCATACACGCAGCAGCAATTAAACAAGTTGACACTGCAGAGTATAATCCTGATGAATGCATTAAAACAAATGTTCATGGGGCACAGAATGTTATTGACGCAGCACTTACTACAAAAGTTCAAGATGTAGTCGCATTGTCTACTGATAAAGCCTGTGCCCCAATTAATCTATATGGAGCAACTAAATTAGTGTCTGATAAACTTTTTACGGCTGCCAATAATATTAAAGGAAATAGAAATCTTCGATTTTCTGCCGTTCGCTATGGAAATGTAATGGGTTCACGAGGTTCTGTTATCCCTTTTTTCATGGACAAACGAAAAGATGGAGTACTGCCTATCACCCACCCTGATATGACTCGTTTCAATATTTCCTTACAAGCAGGTGTTGATTTGGTAATGTATGCGATTGGACATCATTTGGGTGGTGAAATATTTGTACCCAAAATTCCCTCTTACAAAATTATGGATGTTGCTACAGCCATAGCTCCAACCTGCAAAATTGAGATTGTAGGAATACGTCCAGGCGAAAAATTACACGAAGAAATGATCACTGAAACAGATGCTTTAAATACCATTGACTTAGGTAAATACTACGCAATTTTACCTTCAGTATCATTTATGCATACAAATGAGGATTATTTAAATCATCACAATGCTCAAGCAGTACCCATTGGTTTTAAATATAATTCAGGAACTAATAATGAGTGGGAAACAGTTGAAACTTTACGTGAAAAAATCACCGAATTTGTAGATCCAAATTTCAAACCCATTTAATTTTTTGAACTCATGCATTCAAAAAATGGATATATGATTAGTAAACTATCTATTGGGACTGCTCAATTTGGGCTAGATTACGGAATAAGCAATTCCAGAGGTATTGTAAGAATTAAAGAAATAAATCAGATACTTGCGACTGCGAAAACATATGGTATTGGTATGTTAGATACAGCTCAAGCTTATGGGAAAAGTGAAGAACAAATTGGGCTTGCTAATTCCGATAATTTTAAAATAGCAACAAAAATTAAACCTGGAATTAAGTCCTATGAAGTTAATCAATTTGTGAAGGAATCCCTTTCAAAACTTAAAAAGGATAACTTATATGGAGTTCTTTTTCACAATTTTGATGATTACATAAAGAATCCAGATTCATTTGAAGAAATTCAAAATTTGAAAAATACGGGAATAGTCGAAAAAATTGGTTTTTCTATTTACTTGACTGAAGAACTTGAAGAACTATTTTTGAGAAATTTAAATTTTGATATTATTCAGATTCCGTTTAATATTTTTGACCAAAGATTTCAACCATATTTTGGAGAACTAAAAAAGAGAGGTATTGAAATTCACGTGCGTAGTGTATTTCTTCAGGGTTTGGTTTATTTAGACCCTGACAAACTAAGTTCCCATTTTTCAAAATTCATTCCATTTTTTAAGGACTTCAGGGATAAAACAATAGAAAAGGAACTTACTGTTGAAGAAGTTTGTTTAAAATTCATACTTGCTCATAGTGAAATAGACCATATAATACTAGGTTTAACCAACAACAACGAATTAAAAAAAAATATAAAGGCAGTCAGTTCCACAACAGTTTCACAAATAGAAGTGTTTGAAAGTTTCAGGCAATATGAAATTAATGATGAAGAAATTATTTTGCCTTATAATTGGAAATAAATGAAAATATTAGCAATTACACAAGCGCGAATTAGCTCAACAAGATTTCCAGAAAAAATATTGAAAACGATTAGCGGGGAAAGCTTACTTGAGATTCATATTAAACGAATTAAAAAATCAAAATTAATTACAAAAATTATTGTCGCGACGACTATTGAGCCTGATGCAAAAAAAATTATTCAAATAGCAAAAAAACAAAAAGTAGATTATTACCAAGGTTCTATAAATAATGTTTTAGATAGATTTTATAAAGCTTCGTTAAATGAAAATCCTCAGTGGATAGTTAGGTTAACATCTGATTGCCCGTTAATTGATGCAGAATTAATAGACAAAGTCATAAATCACGCAGTTAAAAATGATTATGATTATGTTTCAAATACTTTGAAACCCACATTTCCTGATGGATTTGATGTTGAAGTTTTTAAGTATTCTGCGCTAAAAAAGGCTTTCTCGGAGGCAAAATTATTATCAGAATTAGAGCATGTTACTCCTTATATTTGGAAAAATTCGACATTTTTAGGAGGCAATTTGTTTAAATCTGATTGTATAATGAATGACATAGATTATTCGGCTTTAAGATTGACAGTTGACACAATTGATGATTATGAGCTTTTGAAACAAATTATTCAACTTGTTGGGACAAATGAATCTTGGGTAACTTATACAAAAACAATAGTTGAAAATCCTGATATTAAAAAAATCAACCAAATGCATAAAAGAAACGAAGGTTACGAAAAATCAATAATGAATGATAAAAGTTTAGATTTATGAATAAAGGACAAGCACTTTATAAAAAAGCTAAAACAATAATCCCGGGAGGAACAATGTTGCTTTCAAAAAGGCCGGAAATGTTTTTACCAAACTTGTGGCCTGCCTATTTTAGCAAATCAAAAGGATGCAAAGTATGGGATTTAGACGGTAACGAATATATTGACGTCTCAATTATGGGCATTGGTACAAATACTCTTGGTTATGGAAATGAAAAAGTGGATGAAGCAGTTATTAGAACTGTTAAAAATGGCAACATGGCTACGTTTAATTGCCCGGAGGAAGTAATGCTAGCTGAAAAATTAATTGAAATACATCCTTGGGCAGATATGGTACGTCTTGCCAGAACAGGGGGAGAAGCTAATTCAATCGCTATTCGAATTGCTCGCGCAGCTTCAGGTAAAGACAAGGTTGCAGTTTGTGGATATCATGGATGGCATGATTGGTATTTATCAGCAAACCTTGGAGATGAGCAAAATCTTTCTGGTCATTTGCTTCCGGGTTTAGAACCGGCAGGAGTTCCACAACCCTTAAAAGGTTCTGTGTTCCCATTTAATTACAATAACTTTTCTGAATTGTTGAATCTGGTGAACAAACATGATATTGGTGTTATTAAAATGGAAGTAATACGCAACGTGGAACCTGAAGATAACTTCCTGCAAAAAGTTCGTGATTTGGCCACTCAAAGAAATATCGTTTTGATATTTGATGAATGTACCAGTGGGTTTAGGCAAAGTTTCGGAGGAATATACAAGATCTATGGTGTTGAACCCGATATGGCTGTTTTTGGTAAAGCTTTAGGTAATGGATATGCAATTACTGCAGTTATTGGAAAAAAAGAAATTATGGAAGCCGCTCAAAAAACATTTATCAGCAGTACATTTTGGACAGAAAGAATAGGACCTTCAGCGGCACTCGCTACTTTAAAAGTAATGGAAGAAACAAAGTCGTGGGAATATATTACCCAGACTGGAATTGAAATTAAAAAGAAATGGCAACAATTAGCGGACAGATATAAATTGCCAATTACTTTATGGGGTATCCCAGCATTAGCTGGATTCAGTTTTATTAGCTCAAACAACTTAGTTTATAAAACATATATTACACAAGAAATGTTAAAAAAGAATTTTCTTGCAAGTAATACTATTTATGTGTGTACAGAACATACGTCGAAAATACTAGATGATTATTTTTCGAATTTAGAAGAAATTTTTGCTGAGATAGTTAAGTTTGAGAATGGTGAAAAAGATATCAATAAAAGCCTTGTTGGACCTGTTTGCCATGGTGGTTTTAAAAGACTAAATTAAAGTATGAAAAAAGTAATCATAACCGGCTCCAGTGGAATGCTTGGTTCAAAAATAGTAGAACACCTGTTAATCAAAAATAAATACGAAGTTTTTGGATTTGATCAGTTTTCTGCAGAAATTTCAAATCCCTGTTTTAAGGAATGTATTCTTGACTTAACTGATTTTACTAAGTTGCAAACTGCAATTAATAACGTAAAGCCAGATGCTATTATACATACTGCTGCAATAGTAAATTTGAATACCTGTGAATCAAGCCCTGAACTTGCTTCAAAACTACACATTGAGGTTAGCAGATATCTTGCAGAAGCTGGAGCCCGTACTATTTACATATCGACAGATTCTGTATTTAACGGCAAAAAAGGGGATTACATGGAGGATGATATTCCGGATCCGTTAAATAATTATTCCAAAACTAAATTTTTAGGTGAATATGCTGTAAAAGCAAATAATCCAAACCATGTAATAATTAGAACAAATATTTTTGGATTTAATATTCCATTAAAAGGTTCAATTGCAGAATGGGCAATTAAATCTTTTGAAAATAATGAACAGATTACCGGATTTTCCGATGTTTTTTTTAATGCAATTTATACAAAACATTTAGCAGAAAAA
Organism: Methanobrevibacter sp.; assembly: GCA_016838945.1. Classification (GTDB taxonomy): domain Archaea; phylum Methanobacteriota; class Methanobacteria; order Methanobacteriales; family Methanobacteriaceae; genus Methanobrevibacter. Next base: position 15,919 of record JADLKP010000013.1, on the reverse strand, counting down.
ATTGAAATTTTGCTCTACTCCAATTTTACTGGCACAATACATATCGGAACCTCAAATTACATTTCTAAATACGACTTTTTAAAGTACCTGTATGAAAAATTCAACCTCCAGGGGACAGGAGTTAATGAAGGAAACAGCAGCGAAATAAGATCAAATATTGTTCGCCCAGTTAACACAACTTTAAACATTGACCATGCAAAAGCCTTGTTTAAACTACCAACCGTATTTGAAGGAATTGACGAATTAATAAATGACTACTTTAAAATAAAAGAATCATGAAAGAAATTAAAATTGGGAGCAAAACTATTGGTGAGGGGTATCCATTATACTTTATTGCCGACATAGCTGCAAACCATGATGGCGATATCTCCAGGGCATTTAAATTAATTGAACTGGCAAAAGAGGCAGGCGCCGATGCTGCTAAATTTCAAAATTTTAAGGCTGGAACAATCGTAAGCAGAAAAGGGTTCGATACACTTGGCGGAAAGTTTTCTCATCAGGCAAACTGGAAAAAAAGCGTTTATGAAATTTATGAAGACGCAAGTATATCGTATGATTGGACGCAAAAACTGAAAGAAAAGTGTGATGATGTAGGAATTGAATATTTTACATCTCCATACGATTTCGAATCTGTTGACCATGTAGATCCATTTTTAAATGTGTATAAAATAGGTTCAGGCGATATTACCTGGCTTGAGATTATTGAATACATTGCAAAAAAAAGTAAACCCGTTTTGCTTGCAACAGGGGCCTCAGATATGCAGGATGTGAAAAGAGCTATGGAAGTGTTGCAAAAAAACACTAAAGATATTGTTCTTATGCAATGCAATACAAACTATACGGCATCAGCAGAAAATTTCAAATACATCAATTTGAATGTCTTGAAAAAATATCATGCATTATTTCCAGATGTAATTTTAGGGCTTTCAGACCATACACATGGACATGCAACTGTATTGGGTGCAATTGCCTTCGGAGCAAGAGTTTTTGAAAAACATTTTACCGATGACAACAACAGGGTTGGACCCGACCACAAATTTGCAATGAATCCACAAACCTGGAAAGAGATGGTAAAAGCATCCAATGAATTATATGCTGCTTTGGGTGATGGTGTTAAACGTATTGAAAACAATGAACTTGAAACTGCAATCGTTCAAAGGAGGGCATTAAGATATGTAAAGGCTTTACCAAAAGGACAAATTATTAAAGAAACTGATTTAATTGCGGTAAGGCCAATACCCGAAAATGGAGTTCCACCTTATATGAAGAATAACTTTATTGGTAAAAATTTAAACCATAATGTTGAAGCAGACGATTTGGTTAAACCGGAAGATATTGAATAATGATTAAAGGAGATTTGGTTGGCCTCAGAGCCGTAGAAAAAGAGGACCTCGCATTGTTAAGGGATTGGCGAAATATTCCCGAGTTCAGACGAAACTTTCGTGAAGTCAGGGAGTTGAATCTGACAAATCAGGAAAAATGGTTCGAGCGCTCCTGTGTAAATAACCCCAACGATTTTATGTTTGTGATAGTCCGCTTAAGCGATAACAAACCCATTGGAGCCTGTGGTTTATTGTATATTAACTGGATAATCCGCTCGGCAGACTTTTCCTTTTATATTGGCGATAACAACAGTTATATTGATAGTGAGGGTTATGCTAAAGATGCAGCCAACCTGTTAATCAATTATGGATTTAGCAATTTAAACCTGCATAAAATTTGGATGGAATTGTATGAGTTCGATAAGCTTAAACTTGATTTTTTCCAAAATGAATTTAATTTTCAGGTAGATGGAAAATTAAGGGATAATAGTTTTGAAGATGGAAAATATTGGGATAGTTACATTATTTCAAAAATAAATCTTCATTAATATTTTTATTTAATTTTGAAAACCAAGCAAAATAAAATGACATATTTTGAGATGTTTATTATTTTAATAAACATCTCAATGTTCCATACCATTATTCCATCAGTTCTTTTTGGAAATTTATCTTGGTATTACCATCAGCTTTTTATAGTTTTCATAAACATTGCATATTTAATTTGGAATTCGAAGATACTCTTTATTAACAAAATAAAAATTAATTCCACAATAAATCTTATTATTATTATTTTAATTTCTATTTACTTACTTGAAATTCCAAGATATCTGATTAAAGGACTTGAAGGTAGGAGTATTATTTTAACTCTGCTGAATGCATTCACTTTTTTATCTTTTTCATTGACACTAAATACGATTTATTTAAAACAGAGACAAAAAGGAAATGCCAAAACAGCTTTAATTACACTTATAAAACCATATATTTATTTCTCTATATTTATTGCATCAATCAGCGTAATTGTTTTTTTTCTGGCAAAACTAAATTTTATTGATTTATTTAGTAATCCTGCTCCATCAGGCTTATCTACTTACATGGATAACAATGCTGAAACTCTCCATACGCGTTATTTCACACCATTATTCATAACAATAATTTCTGCTGGGGCACGTGGAACTAATTTTTTTATGGATACAGCCATTTTTTCCGGAATCAGCCACGAGCCGCATATCGCTACCTATTTAATGACTCCGGCTCTATTCATGATGTATGGTTTGAAAACCATTTCTGTAAAAAAGAAAATTTTATTCTCGGCTATTTTCTTTGTTTTTTTCCTTATTGCATCTTCATTAACAAATTTATTGGTTTTGTTGACCATCGGTGTAATTTATTTGTTAAAACTTTTTTTGATCAATAAGAGAGCTATTTCAACCTTATTTATTGTATCTATTGTGGTTATTGTCTCCTTGACGTTATCATTTGAGGTCTTAGGTTTAAATAACTTTCTTTTAAAGATTAATAATTCTGGAGGTTCAAAGGATTATTCACTTCATTTTATAAATTATATATTAACGCCAGCAACGATTTGGGGTGACGGTGTATTTAATGTGCCTTATCCTTATGCCAAAGTTGATAATATTGGGTTTATTTTTTCAGTTTTAATAATACTGTTTTATGCATTTGGATATTTAGCTTCGGCAAAAGCAATTTTCCAAAGCAATAAACTATTACAATTTGTTGGATTGGCAACGCTTTATTTTTTTCTACATTCCCTGAAAATTATTCAGCTGATTTTTATTTATCCGTTCACTGTATTTATACTATTCATTTTAGTTAAAGCTTTTGAAGTGAATAAAACCCCCAATCAATGAAAATTCCTTTCGTTAAATCGGAACTGATTAATAATGCTTCTTTATATACGATTGTTAATGTTTTAGATAAGTTAATTCCTTTTTTGGTACTTCCAATTTTAACAAGGCAATTAACCCAGGAAGCAATTGGTTATTATGTTCTTTACCAGGCTATATTACCAGTTTTAATGTTAATCCTGACCTTAAATGCAGATTCCTCGGTACTGCTTAGCTATTATAAACTCGACAAGCATGATTTTAATATTTACCTAAGTAACAGTCTTTATATTTTCGCCGGCAGTTATCTTGTGTTTAGTATCTTACTATTTATATTTGGTGGTTTTGTTGCAAACATTTTAGAATTTCCGGTTTTCTGGCTTTATCTGGCTTTCCAGGTTGTTGCCTTCCGTTTTTTTACCGGGTTAAAATTGAATTTATGGCAGGTTCAAAAAAAGCCAGTTCCATATGGTATTTACAGAGTTTTTTACACTTTGCTGGTTAACATCCTGGCTCTTTATTTTATTTTATCGCTTAACTACAGTTGGCAAGGCATCATTTTGGGACAGTTGGCGGGAGGAATTATTTTCTCCATTATCGCTTTAATTATTTTTTTACGTAACAAATACTTCAATTTTAAATTTGATTTTAATTTTATTAAAGATAATCTCAAAGTGGGCGTGCCCTTATCCATACATAACCTTGGGGCATGGTTGGGAAATCTGGCTTCACGTTTTGTTATAAATTTTTTATTGGGAAAAGCAGCAACAGGCAGTTACGGCATTGCTGCAACCTTTGGCATTATCATGTTGATTTTGCAAGATTCTTTTAACAAAGCTTTTGTTCCGTTTTTATTCGAAAAATTAAATCACCTCACAGAACAAGTTAAAATAAAGCTGGTTAAATATACCTATTTGTACTATGCCGGAATTTTGCTTTTAGCAGGGTTAATCAGTGTTTTTGGATACTATACAATAGGCCTCATTTTTGGCAATGAATACCTTGAGGCACGCAATATTATTGCGCCTGTTGTTTTTGCAAATGCCTTTAACGGAATGTACAAAATGCATATTAACTATGTTTTTTTCACAAAAAAAACGCAATATATTGCACTTATAACTTTTATAAGTGGCGCTGTAAATGTAATTCTTTGTTATTTATTCGTTCTGGAATTCAACATTGTTGGCGCTGCATACGCATATTTAATAAGTCAGTTTATTTATTATATTCTATCCTTCTATTTGGGTCAAAAACACGTACCATTACCTTGGTTTAATTTAAAAAATACTATATTATTCTGAAGAAGTGATAAAGGATTTAAAAGACTCTAATTACAATTATAGTTCGCCGAAAATAAATGCGATGAAAATGGCTTTCCATCAAAAAAGGAACTATTCATTTTGGTGGGGTGTAATGCGTTATTTAGGAAAATTTATTAAAAGCATTTCTACTTTAAAAGGAATTGGTTTATTGCTTAAAATTGATAAAGACAGAGGATACATTATCCTTAATTCAAAAAATCAATACCTGGCAGTCGAACCTTTGCTTCATAACTCAGGTATAAAACTAAATGCCATTGGTGTTGAATGGGCAAATTCAAAAACAAAGCAGTATCCGTTGTTCATTGCATATATTTTAAGTGTTTTTTATATTCCTGTAGTTGTTTATTATTATTTAACAGACAAAGACACATATTTTCATAAGTCAGTAAAATACGCATTCAATGAGTACTGTTTAACAAATGGATATCGTTTATTGAATAATTTTTGGCTGAGTTACAATAAACCACAATTTGTTATAATAGTGAACGACCACCATTTTGCTGCCAGAGATTTTGTGAAATCGGCAAAGAAGAAAAGGATACCAACAATTTACATTCAACATGCATCGGTTACAGAAGCTTTCCCAAAACTACTTACTGATTATGCGTTTTTGGAAGGAAAAGATGCGGAAGACAAATATTTTAAAAATGGAGATACTAATACAATCGTTAAATTGGTTGGCATACTTAAATTTGATGGCATGATGAATGCTTTTCATAAAAAAAACCAAGCGTATGATTCAATAGGTATCTGCACCAATCAATTTGATTCTTTTCCCCGGGTTGAAGAATTAATTACCGAACTTCGGCAAAATAACCAATGCACATATATTCTCAGACCACACCCGGGAGACCCGGAATATCATGTTTGGAAAAAACTTGCAGAAAAATTAAAAATCGAATTTTCGGAATCCAAAGAAGAAACCGCAACACAGTTTTTCAACAATGCGGATATTATTATATCTTATAACTGCAACATACTTCTTGAAAGCATTATTTTTAATAAGCCAACCTTTTCTTATCGGTTAGCTGATGAATCATTCGACCATTATGGTTTCGTTAAAAATAAACTCGTAACTCATTACGAAAGTCCGAAAAAACTAAAAGAAAAATTAGAACATCTCGACATAGAAAAGAATTGGCGTGCCAATGCAAAACGATATTGTGACACTATTGGTACAAGTCATGAAGGAAAAAGTTTGCAATTAATAGAAAAATATATTCATGAAATATTTGATAACCAACTCCGATGATTTTGGCATGAATGAATCCATTACGGATGCCATTTTAGAAACGCATCTGAATGGTATTATGACCAGCACAACCTTAATGGTTAATATGCCTGGATTTGACTATGCAGTTAAAAAAGCCAAGGAGAATACAACACTGGGTGTGGGAATACATTTCAATCTCACTGAGGGGAAGCCGGTAAGCTCACCAAACTTAATTCCTGATTTATTGGATGAAAATGGTTTATTCAAAATAAATGCAATCCAACGCAAGAATTTGTTGGCTGGAAAAGAAATATACAAACAGGCCTACATTGAATTAAAAGCTCAATTGGAGAAAATGTTTGACAGTGGGATTGTTCCCACACATTTCGACAGTCATCATCATATTACAGGAGTTCCTATGGCATTTAAAGCTTCAGTGGATGTTGCAAATGAATTCAATATAGAGAAAGCCCGAATAACAAACATTGACTTTCGTTATGCAAATAAGTATAATGGAAGTATTTTGACGAAATTTAAGAGAGAAGTTTTAAATTCACCTAAAGCTATAGTGCACAAATGGAATAAAAGTAAACTTAGAAGTGATGGTTTTAAAACACCTGATACTAAGATTTTACCAACCAGAGTTCTACCTCTACAACATGATGAAGTTGAACAGTTTATACAGGCTTTGACGATGTTAAAACCAGGGGTTACAGAAATAAGTTTTCACCCAGGGTATATGAATTCAAATCCGTATGATACAGTAAATACAGCTTCCTTAAGAATTCGTGATTTTAATGTGGCAACTTCCAAAAAAGTAAAAGATTATTTGTCAGAAAATCAAATAAAACTCATTTCATTTAAAGATTTACGATGAAAAAAAACATACTTTTCCTACATACTACTGGTAACTGGTGGGATCACCGCTATTACTTTAAACAAATGCCTGCCCTGGTGAATGCTTATTTTTCAGTGAGCTATTTGGTTTGTACTTCAGAAAAAATCGATAATCCTCAAATTAATACAATTATAGTATCTGAAAAAACGGCTAAAAGGGCAAGGATTTCAGGAGGTTTTAATCTTTTAGGTAAAGTTCTGAAATCAGACTGCAATCTGGTGCAAATTTGTAATCTTGAATTACTCCCATTGGGTATTTTTTTGGCGTTCTTCACCCAAAAAAAAGTTTTTTACGACTGCCGTGAGGACCATTATAATGCAATGCTTTTCAGTAAAGTTTGGTTTCCAAAATGGATTAGGCTAATGTTGGCAACAGGAGTTAAAGTGCTGGAGTTTCTGGCATCTAAAAGTTTCACCGGTTTTATTGTATCAGATCCTGCAATTTTTAAAATGCACAGGTATATGCATGATAAAAAGAAGGTTTTGTTTTACAATATGGCAATCAATCAACAATTTGAAAACGAGAGGATAAAGAGTATTAACGCTCAAAAAATATATGATTTGGTTGTATTAGGATCGATGAGCATCCGTACCGGTGTTTTGAATGTGATTGAAGCAATGGTCGCACTAAAAAAACAAGGTTTTTCATTAAAGTTAAAGCTTATAGGCAATCCCAGGGTCGATCAATCTTTATGGGAAAAGATTGAAAAACTAATAAATGAAGAATACCTACACGAACAAATACACATCACCGGAAAAGTGCCTTATTCCGAGGTTCCAAAAGAATTGATGGATTGTAAAATCGCAATTATTCCATTGCTTGACCTGCCGAAATTCAGAAACAACATGGCAACAAAACAATTTGAATATATGGCAGCTGGTTTGCCAATTATTTCATCACGGTTGCAACCCCAGCAATACTTTATTCAGGAAGGATTTAACGGACTTTTTTATGAACCAGATAATGTAACGGATTTGGCGGAAAAAATCAGGCTTTTGATTGAGAAACCTGATTTTGCATCAATACTAGGTAGTAATGGTCTGCAGAAGACAAAAGAAGACTGGAATTCTGAAAATCAGCAAAATAAATATGTTGATTTTTATTTAACTCGAATTCAAAATAAACCTTACATAGAGAATCAATTCCCACCTATTAAAATATCATGATTGAGATAGCATTCGTTGGTGATATTATGTTGGCCAGGGGTGTTGATGAATACCTTTCACAAAATACTTCCCATAGCATATTATCTGAGCCGGTTAAAGATTCTTTTGCAGGTGCCGACTTGTGTATTGGCAATCTTGAAAGTCCGGTAGCTATACATTCCTACCCTTATAAGAATGGTGCATTCAAAGCTAATCCTGAGGCTTTAAAACAAGTAGAAGTATTTGATATTTTTTCATTGGCAAACAATCATATTAAAGATTGTGGCACAGATGGTGCAATTGAAACCACAAAATTTTTGAAAGCAAATTCTTTTGAATTCTTGGGCTTAATAGAGGACCAAAGCTTACCTGTAACTCCCTTAATTAAAAGGGTAAAAGATAAAAATATTTCATTTTTCACCTGTGCTGTACCCGATTGTATAAAAAACGAAAAAGATAATGCCTACCCCAATGTAATTGATGCAACAAGTAGTAAGTTGTTGGAAGCAATAAGGGAACAGAATGAAAAATCTGACTACACCATAATTTTAGTTCATGGAGGGAATGAAATGATTCCATATCCTGAACCGAGTTTTAGACGTTTATGCCAGAGTTTTATTGATCATGGAGCCGACTTTGTAATAACTTCTCACCCCCATGTTTTAGGTGGCCATGAAAAATATAAAGCCGGTTACATTTTTTACAGTTTGGGAGATTTTATTTTTGATGCGGATAGCTTTTTGAGACGAGAGAGTGCTGTTTTAAAGATAAAAATAAAAGACTCCATTAGTTGGGAATATATTCCTACAACAATTACTAAAAATTTTAAAGTGGTTTTAGCCGACAAAACACTAAATGATAGGATTATCAGCAAAATAAACCTGGTTTCATTGAGATTGAAATCTTTCGATTACGATAAAAAGTATTCCGGTTATTACCAATCATCATTACGGCAGTTTCAAAAAGACAGGATAATTTATAAATTAAAAAACAAAGGAATTTTGCACGTATTGGGCTTTTTGATTAAAAAAATAACTTTAATTCCGCATTATTCAAAAAAAATACTTCTAAAACAATACAAATGATTTTATCAGAAGAATTTATATTAAAAAGTCCGTATTTTGTAAGAGAAACGTTTATTAATCTTTACGGTTATTATCTTTCTCAAAAAAGGTTTAATAAAAGATTTTACCAACTTTTGGATGAATTGATTTTAAATCTTCAGAAAAACCCTGACCAGATTAAAGCAGAACAATTTGAAATGCTCAAAAACACTTTAATTAAGGCTTATCAAAATGTTCCATATTATAGAGAAACTTTTGATCAAACAGGTTTTAATCCTTTTGAGTTTGATAGTGAAAAGGACTTAACAAAATTGCCTTTACTCGATAAACCTACAATTCGAAAGAATTTTAGCAAACTTCTAAATACAAACATCCCATCAAATAAATTAAAGCTTCATACAACCAGCGGTTCAACAGGTGAAAAATTAAAGTTTTATCAACCAAAAGAATTAACCTATACAATTAACGCTGCTTTTATGTATCGTTTTTATGCGTTGCATGGTGTTAACCCCAAAGACAAAAGAGTTACAATTGGTGGTCGTAGGTTCACACTTAAACCTCCATATTGGAGTTACAACCGTTTTGAAAATCAGTTATTGCTCTCTTCACATCACCTAAATCACACAACAGGCAAAGATTACATAAAAAAAATCAACGAATTTAAACCAGTTTTTATTCAGGGACATCCCAATTCTATTTTATATTTGGCAAATTTAATTAATAAAGGCAATGCCAGACTTTTTGTGCCGATAAAAGCGATTTTTACTACGGGTGAAACCCTCATTGAAGAAAACCGTACAAAAATTGAACTTGCATTCAAAACTGGTGTTTTTCAACAATATGGTTCTGGAGAAAGTTGTTTTTCGGCTCAGGAAACTCCTGAGAAGATTGGATACATGTTAAACTATGAGCATGGTTTTGTAGAAATGATAGGAGATGGTAAATATAAAGAAATTGTTGCAACATCATTTCAAAACGAAGCAATGCCATTTATCCGTTACAGGGTTGGTGATTTAGTTCATCCAATTTCTGTCGAAAAGCAAAAAATGTATCCATTTCCCTACCTATTCGATGAAGTTTTAGGCCGGACAGATGATATTCTAATTTCTGAAACTGGTGAACAAATTTTACCTGTAGCCATTCGAATGGTGATTAAACCATATCTATCAGATAATACAAATTACCAACTTGTTCAATTGACAATTAATGATTTTCAATTGAATTTAGTTGATTTAAATAAAAAGATAGTTATTAAAGATTTGGTTAAACAACTAAAATTGGTACTTGGTAATAACACTCAGATTAAGATTAATTATACTGAATCATTATTAACAGACGGTGGCAAAATAAGAAATGTAATTAATAAAATTGGAATATGAAGATACTTTATTTCCATCAACATTTCACGATTCCTTCTATTGGTGGATTTTTGTAATGTCCCAGTTCCGGTGTACGAGGAATATTCCTTTGCCTTGCTTTGTCTCGTTACTATCGAAGCTGATGAAAGTGAGAGATATTAACATTTTCCCAGTCAAGCCACAAATGAAATTGTGTTCCTGATTGGGAATTAATAACCGGACCCTAATTTAAAGAGAATATATGAGGTTAATATATTTGCACCAATATTTTAAATTTCCTGACGAAACAGGAGGTACAAGGTCTTTCGATCTAGCTGCTTCATTTGTAAAGAAAGGAATTAATGTAACTGTTATTACAGCTACTTCAGATACAAAACATAAATCTAACAAGAGGTGGAAAGTTGTAGAGAGAGAGGGGCTGAAAGTTAATTATATTTTCCTTCCTTATGGAAACCATCTATCATATTTTCAGCGTTCGATGGTGTTTGTTACGTTTTTATGGTTTTCAAATTTTCGTTTACTAAAACTTAAAGGAGATGTTGTATTAGCTACTTCAACCCCTTTGACAATTGGTATTCCTGCATTATTTAAGAAATGGTTTGGTAAGACTCCCTTCGTTTTTGAGGTTCGTGATGTGTGGCCAGAGGCTGTGATTGCAATTGGAGCAATAAAAAATAAATTCCTAAAGAAATTACTCTATTTTCTTGAAAAAATAATATACAAGAATGCATATGCTGTTGTACCTCTATCTACTGATATGCAAGAGTCAATTGTGACAAGGTATCCACACTATGCTAGTAAATCGTCGGTGGTAATCGAAAATATTTCTGAAATTAGTCGATTTCAAAAGACCGAATCTGAGATTGATTTAGAAAAGATTATTGGTTTTAAACCACGATTTTCTTTACTCTATGCTGGAACATTTGGTAAGGTTAATGGAATCGATAAAGTTGTTGAATTAGCTAAGAAAACATTACAAATAGATGATAAGCTTGTTTATATCTTAATAGGATCAGGAGCGGAAAAAGACAATGTAATTCAAATAGCAAAGGATATAGGTGTCTATGGTAAAAATGTTTTTATTTTAGAACCAATATCTAAAAACGAACTCCCTAAATGGTATAATTCTATTTCAATTGGTTCATCTTTTGTAATTGATATAAAAGAATTGTGGGCTAACTCAGCTAATAAGTTTTTTGATACCTTAGCTGCAGGTAAACCAATATTAATAAACCACGAAGGTTGGCAAGCGGAAATTATCAGAAAGTACAATATTGGTTATGTCTTACCCTTAAACATCACAACTGAAGAAGCCAGGAAGTTTGTAGATTATACTTTACAATCCAATCTAATTCAAGAACAACAAAAGAATGCTATTTCAATTGCAAAAGAAAAATATTCACTTGTGAGAGCAGTTGAAAAATATATGCAATTATTTGATAAAGTTGTTAAGTAAAAATTGACTTCTGTTGTTCACATTCTTTTCCTATAAGATGTATATTCATTTCTTCAAACGTATTATCGATTTTACTCTTTCATTTCTCGGCTTTATCATCATTAGCCCTGTTTTCCTTTTATTATGGATCTGGTTATCCATTGCCAACAAGGGTGCCGGTGCATTCTTCTTTCAGGAACGACCGGGGAAGGATGAGAAGATATTCAGGGTGATCAAGTTCAAGACAATGAATGACCGTAAGGATGCCTCAGGGAATTTGCTGCCGGATGCACAGCGCTTGACCAAGGTAGGGAAGTTTGTTAGATCTACCTCACTAGACGAGATACCCCAATTGATGAATGTAATCAAAGGCGATATGTCGTTGATCGGTCCAAGACCATTGTTGGTACAATATCTGACGTTGTATAACGAAACACAGCGCCGCAGACATGAGGTGCGACCGGGCATCACCGGTTGGGCACAGGTGAACGGGCGTAACGCCATCAGCTGGGAGCTGAAATTTGCTTACGACGTGTGGTACGTGGACAATGTTTCACTATCTTTGGATGTGAAAATCCTGCTGAAGACCATCCAAAAGGTTTTTAAACGGGAGGGTATCAGCTCGGATACCAGTGCGACAATGGAACCGTTTAAAGGAAATTAAAGTATGTATCTGTTGGGGGCAAGCGGTCACGCCAAGGTGATCATCGATTCATTGAAGGCTTCGGGAAAAAAGATCTCGGGGCTTTTTGACGATAATCCTGAAGTGAAGGAACTTTTGGGATACAACGTATTCGGATCCTTTGATCCAAACCGTTTGGGTGATGAGGAGTTGATCATCTCCGTAGGACTGAATCATATCCGCAAGAAGATTGTAGAGAATTTGCCGAATATCCGTTACGGCAATGCTATTCATCCTTCTGCAATTATCTCTGAGCATGCTTCACTGGGTGAAGGAACCGTAGTGATGCAGGGTGCGGTAATTCAGTCGAGCGTTTCCATTGGCAAACATTGCATCATCAACACCACCGCATCGGTGGATCACGATTGTCTGCTGGAAGATTATGTACATATCTCTCCCAACGCGACATTGTGTGGTGCGGTATCTGTTGGAGAGGGGAGTCAGGTCGGTGCCGGTGCGGTGGTGATACCGGGAATAAAGATTGGCAAGTGGAGCCTGGTGGCTGCAGGAGCCGTGGTGATGAAAGATGTGCCGGACAATGTGCTTGTGCTCGGCAATCCGGCAAGAGTTGTAAAAAGAATCAACATATGAACAATAAAAGAATATGGCTCTCCCTAGCCCATATGGGCGGGCAGGAGCAACAGTTTATACAGGAGGCATTCGACACCAACTGGGTGGTGCCCCTGGGACCCAACGTGGATGGTTTTGAGAAGGACCTGGAGAATTACCTGGATGAGCACAAGCATATCGTGGCACTGAGTGCCGGAACGGCAGCGATTCACCTGGCGCTGGTACAGCTTGGGGTTGGTCCCGGTGATGAGGTGATCTGCCAGAGCTTTACCTTCAGCGCGAGCGCCAACCCGATCAAGTACCTGGGGGCGGATCCGGTGTTCGTGGACAGCGAAGCGGAGACCTGGAACATGGATCCGGTGCTGTTGCGGGAGGCAATTGAGGACAGGATCAGGGTGACCGGCAGAAAACCGAAGGCGATTATCCCGGTGCATCTCTACGGCATGCCGGCCAAGATGGATGAGATCATGGCCGTTGCCAACGAATTTGAGATCCCGGTGCTGGAGGATGCGGCCGAAGCGCTGGGCGCTACCTACAAGGGACAGAAATGCGGCACCTTCGGGGCGTTTGCCTGCCTCTCCTTCAACGGCAACAAGATGATCACCACCTCGGGTGGGGGGGCACTGGTCTGCTCCACCAAAGAGGAGGCTGATTTCACGAAGCACCTGGCCACACAGGCACGAGACAATGCACCGCACTACCAGCACTCGAAGGTGGGATACAACTACCGTCTGAGCAACATCTGTGCAGGTATTGGACGGGGACAAATGCTGGTACTGCAGGAGCATGTGGAGGCTCGCAGGAGGATCAACCGGAATTACCGTCAACTGTTGGCAGGTATTCCGGGTATTTCATTCCAGAGCAATCCTTCGTCTGATTTTGACTCCAACATGTGGCTTACCTGCATCCTGGTGGATCCGGCAGAAGCGGGCTTTACCCGTGAGGAGCTGCGACTGGCAATGGAGGAGGCGAACATTGAAACACGCCCACTCTGGAAGCCGATGCACCTGCAGCCGGTCTTCGCAGATGCGCCCTACTATGGCAATGAGACTAAGGTGAGTGAACGACTCTTCAACGATGGCCTGTGCCTGCCCTCTCATCCCAACCTGACAGACGAGGACCTGGAACGGGTATGCGGGGTGATCAACAAGATTGCTGCAAAAATACACTGAACAGCTAAACAAAGGGTTTTCCAAACCGTTATAATAGAGATTTTGCCTACCTTTACGGGCTGAAACAGTAACAACGATTATATGAAGAGATACTACACGCTTCACTTGTTGGCGGCTTTGGTGATGACCGCCCTACTTGCCGGCTGCGGATCGAGCGAGAAGATTGCTTATCTGCAGGGTACCGAACGGATGAGTGCCGAGGAGTTCGCCGTGGCGACCACGCTCTACGATGCTCGCATCATGCCGAAGGATTTGCTGACGATCATCGTGAGCACCACGGACCCGGAGGCATCCCGACCTTTTAACCTGGTGACGCCTTCGATTTCCAGAGGGACTACTATAACATCTGCTACAAGTACCGGTCAACTGCAGACTTACCTGGTGGACAACAACGGTCAGGTGGAGTTTCCCGTGGTGGGGATGATCACCGTGAAGGGATTGACCAAAAGCGAGGCGGAGAATAAGATAAAGGGATTGCTGATGACCTACCTGAAGGAGGAGCCGGTGGTGACGGTGCGCTTCGTGAACTACAAGATATCGGTGATCGGCGAGGTGGCACGTCCCAACACCTTCACCATCCAGAACGAGAAGGTGAACGTGATGGAGGCGCTGGCAATGGCGGGCGACATGACGATATGGGGACGGCGCGACAACGTGAAGATACTCCGCGAGGATGCGGAGGGCAACAAGCGGGTGATCATGATGAACCTGAACGACCCTTACGTGATCTTTCACCCGGACTTCTACCTGCAGCAGAACGACGTGGTATACGTGGAGCCGAACAAGGTGAAGGCGAAGAACTCGGAGATTGGCTCGGCCACGGGCATCTGGCTCTCGGCCACTTCGATCATGATTTCAGTCGCCACGCTATTGATCAACGTTCTGAAATAATTGTACCGTTATTACGTTAAATAGCTAACAGCTAACAGCTAACAGCTAATTGCCAAAAATATATGACAGATACCAATACAAACATGCAGGGAATGCAGGGAGAGGAGAAAGAGGATTTGATCTCCGTGATGGAGATAGCGACATTGTTCATCAAACACTGGAAGTGGATTCTCTTAGGTCTGCTGGTGGCACTGGCGGTGGCATTCGTCTACTTGAGATACACCACCCCGGTATACAAGGTGAGCAGCAGCGTGGTGCTGAAGGAGGATAACGCCAGGAGGCCATCATCCATGCCGGGCACGCTGGAGGAGATTGCCATGATGGGATCTGTGAGCAACGTGGAGAACGAGCTTTACATCCTCAAATCGCGCTCCATGATCCGCTCGGTGATCAACCGACTGGACCTGCACACCTCTTACATCGTGGAGGGAAGAATCAAGAGTACAGACCTCTACACGCAGAGCCCGGTGATAGTGGACATGGCGCAGAGCGACCTGGACCGACTGCGCGAGACCATCCACTTCGAGATGCAGATGGAGAGCGAGGAGCGGGTGCACATAAGGGGCACGGTGGCGGATGAGCGACTCGACACCATCTTCACCCAGCTGCCGGCAGTGATATTGACCGACGTGGGGGCGATCAGCTTTACCCGTCGCCACGAGATAAAGCCTGACAACAGGCTGCTGTATGTCTCCATACAGCATCCCGACGCGGTGATCGGCAGCTATCGTGACAACCTGGAGGTGACACAGGCTTCCAAGCAGGCCACGGTGATCAACCTGGCGCTCAACACGCCCTACCGGGAGAAGGGGAAGGATTTCATCAACACGCTGATTGAGGTCTATAACAACGAGGCGATTGAGGACAAGAACCAGGAGGCACGCAACACGCAGCTCTTCATTGAGGAGCGCATCGCCATCATCGACCAGGAGCTGAGCACCGCGGAGCAGAACGTGGAGGAGTACAAGCGGGAGGAGGGGCTGACCGACCTGCAGACGGACCT
>JADLKP010000253.1 GCA_016838945.1 Methanobrevibacter sp. | reverse complement strand
ATATTTAATCAGAATATTTTATAAATTGAAATATTTATAAATTGAAACAGATTAAATTTTAGAATAATTTTTAAAAATGTTTAGAAATAAATATTGAAAAATTTGTAATTAATGATTATTATATGATTTTTATTAGGTGATGATTCAGTATGTATGAAACATTAACATTCACTGGTGGGATTCACAAAAGTGAAGAATTGAAAGAATTGATTGAGGATTTAGGAGGTTTCATTCTCCAATCCAACATATTGCAAATGGAGCTTGTTTTAAACATGGCAGTTCCTATTGATGATGTGGACATTATTAAGGACAAGGCTAAAGAACTTTTAGGTGAACTATCTGTAGCACCTATGGCAGGTTCTGAAATAGCTATTGTTTCCCCAACCCTTGCAAGACATCACCTTCCTCATGCTGCCTGTGATATTTCAGAATATCTCAGACGTTATGGAGCAAAAGACAATATGGTTGGTTTAGCTCGTGGTCACGGTAAAGGAACTGCAGGAATCAGTGAAACTGAAAAGGCATTGATTGAAGAGCATGACATAGCAATTTTTGCATTAGGCAGTTTCAAGCAATGCATTATAGATAAGGCTTATCTTTACAATGACATTGACATTCCCGTAATCGTTACCGGTGCACCTGAAATTGATCTGGAAGAATTGCCTGGTGTTGACGCTTACGTTCCAGGATTAGGTAGAATTCCACGTAGACTAAAAAGAGGAGAAAATATCAGAGCTTTGAAAAAACTGGTTGAAACTGTTGAAGATCTTTTGGACAAACGTAAAAAAGAGCTTGCTCAAGATCCTCCAATTGCACCTTCAATTTTAGTTAAAAATGAAATTGAAAATCAGGTTCCAGCTATTAATGAAGTTATTTCTCCAACTCCTGTAACAAGCCAACTCAGTGGCCTTAGAGTAAAATTGGATTATGATAAATATCATGAAGAAATTGAAAATGTAGTTATTGGAGACCAAAAATTAAAGGATATTGCAGATATTAGGAAATCTCATTTCTATGATTACATTCTCGTAGAACTTTTAACTGAAAGTTCATTAGTTGATTAAATAGATAATATAATTATAATATATTATTTATTTTTTATTTTTATTTTCCAAAATTATCTAATATCAAAATATCAAACTGTCTAAAAATCATAATATCTAATATTCTAAAAATTATTTTAAATATTCATCATCTTGTTTTAATATATGTCATTTATAAAATCATTATTTATTATTGTGAAGTATTATTATTGTGAAGTGTAAAAATGCAAGTTATAGCAGATCTTGGTGGAACTCCTGGGAAAGATTGCAGAGGCTTTTGTAAGTTTTGCTACTTTAGAAAAGTAAAACCATTGACAGAAGCTCTCGGATGCCAACATTGTCCACCTAATAAAGTAGGTTGTCCAAGATGTTTGGAAGGAGTTCAGGAAGCTGGAAAGCCATTTCAACAACCATTCTCTGTAATCAGTGAAGTTCAGATGGCTTTGATGATGAATCCTATAAGAGATGCTAACTTGAAGGTTAACATAAGTGGTGGAGGAGATGTCAGCTGTTATCCTCACCTTGAAGAATTGATTGCTGGTTTATACCAAATGCAATTGCCGATTCACTTAGGTTATACAAGTGGAAAGGGGATTGATGATGGAGATATAGCTACCCAATTCTTGAATCAAGGTGTTGATGAAGTGACCTATACCATTTTTGCTGCAGATGCACAAATCAGAAAGGAATGGATGTTGGATCCAAGTCCAGAAGAATCTCTTAAGGCAGCTCAACTTTTTGCTGAAGGTGCAGATTTGCATGCTGCGGCTGTTATCATTCCTGGTGTCAATGATGGTGCAGTGCTACAGAACACCTGTGAGAAATTGGAGGAATGGGGAGCAAAGGCATTGATGATGATGCGTTTTGCAAACAGTTATGACCAAGGTTTGATTTTAGGTAATGAACCTGTTGTCGAAGGTATTGTTCCTCATGAACCTCTTGAATTCGAGGAGCTTGTAAAACAGATCAATAGCGAATATAACCTTAGGGTTACTGGAACTCCTTTATCAGATCCAACAATTGGTGCGCCATTTATTTTAGCTAAGGATGAATATGAGGAATTTTTAGGAATATTGCCTCAAGTCACTGGTGAAGCTACACTTTTAACATCTAAAATTGCAGCTCCTTTCCTTAAGAAGATTTTTAATAAGATAGCACCAGATAATGTCAATGTTGTAGCTACTAAAAAAGACATTGCATGTTTGATGACAAAACAGGATCTTGAAGCCTTGGATTTGGGGGACATTAAGGACGCAGTCATTCTTCCTGGAAGAGCTTTCATCCATCAAATGGATGCAGAAAGAATACTTAGTCAGGATGGTAAAAGCCGTCTTGTAGGATATGGGCCTGACACTTTAAGCGTAGATGGTGAATTAAGCAGTGGCATGAGTGAGGAAGATGTTATTGAACATGAGCTCGGCTCATTCATTGATCTTATTCAAGCCATAAACTTCTTTGGAATGAAAAGGGCTTTTTAGTTTTATATTTCCTTATTTTTGTTCCAGTTAAATATGATGGCTATTAGAACTATCAGAATAATATGTTTATCTTTTTCAGTGCTTTTTCTCATTTTCAAATTTTTATGAATTTTTCCTTTGTCATTCTCTTATATTTTTTTAAAAAATAGAATGTTTTTAGTATTACAAATAGTATTACTTTTGATTAATTTATGTAATATTTGATTTTATTGCGATTTTTAATTTTTTTCTTTATTTTAATTAAAAAAGTTATATTTGCACTTATTTTATAATTAAA
>JADLKP010000252.1 GCA_016838945.1 Methanobrevibacter sp. | reverse complement strand
TTATAAATACTATAAAAAAATAATTAAAAATTTATCCTATATTTAAAAATTATGATAAATACTATAAAAAAATGGGAAAAGCTTTTTTTAAAAATAATTAATAATATTGCAAATCAAGGAAAAAATAGATAAAAATATAATAAATAAAGAAGATAGATTAATCTTCTTTTAGATTTTCTCTAACTTCTTCTGTAAGTTTTCGAATCTGTTCAGCAGCTGATTGAAACTTCATTGTTTCATATTCATTCATATGAATAGGAACGATCATTGCATTTCCATTTTTGGATAAAACAGAAGGAACACCTAATGAAACTCCCTTGACACCTGCAATTTCACCATTCAAATATAAGCTTACAGTCAATATCTTATGGGAATTTGTAATGAGTGTAATAATCAAGTTGGAAATAGCATAGGCAGGGCCATACTCAGTAGCTCCCTTCTTGGAAATGATAGTGTTTCCTGCATTTCTTAAAGTCTGAATAATCTCCTTGATGTCCAATTCCACTTCTCTAATAAAGTATTTCAAAGGAATACCACCAATGGTTGTTGAACTTAAAAGAGGAACCATATTGTCGCCATGCTCACCGATAACCCTTGTATGTATTTCACTGCTGTTGATGTTCAATCTTCTTGCAAAGTAATTTTTGAGTCTTAAGGAATCCAAGTGGTTACCTACACCAATGACCTTGTCTCTATCGAAACCTGAAGCGTCCAACGCAACTGTAGTCATTACATCCACCGGATTTGTTGCAACCAAAATAATGGCATCTGGTGCATGAATGGATATCTGCTTTGAATAATTGGAAACTATTTTAGCATTTTCAAAGGCCAAATCCCTTCTGCTCATGCCTTCATGTCTTGGAGCACCTGCAGAAATCAATACAATATGAGAATCTGCAAGATCTTCATAATTGCATGATGGAGTCAATGTACAGTCAATGTCCTCTGCAGCTAAAGCATCATACATATCATAACTTTGGCCCTTTGCCTTGTCAATGCTTTCAGGTCTTGAGAACAATACAACTTCACTTATGGTATCTGCTCTAGCCAATTTAAAAGTAACGTTTTTACCTATTACACCTGTTGATCCCATTACACTTACCTTTACCATATTTCGCCTCCTTAAAATCAATTTTAATTAAAATAATAAATTACTTAATATAGTTATATTCTTTTATTTCTAATAAAAATAGTTTTCTAAAAATAAAACAAAAATTTAAAAAGAATGTAAAAGTAGCGTCTTTAAAACTTAAAGATAAGAATTCAAAAAGAATTCTTAACTTTAAATTTTTCCCATAAACCGGAGTTTGAAATAAACTCTAAATAATATTATATTTTTAGAATATTTAATCTTTACTCATTTATGAAGGAAAAAAAACTACCCAATGAAAATATTAAACAAAATTTTTTAAAATTCAACATCAAGTTACAAATTTATTTCATTAGCAAAATGAAAATTTTCAAGATTTCTAATGAATATCCAAGAATGTCTTTAAAATGTTCTTTAAAGACTTCAAAAGAATGTTTAAGAATTTTCCAATTTCAGTTTTCATTTTATGCCTCCGGTTTTGGGTATATTTTCTGCAGGCATAAAAAACCTTCAATTGATACTTAATTTTCATTATTAATAAGTATTATAGTTTTTTCAAGAGTTAACTTTCATTTTTAATTGTTATATTATAATTATTCAATTAAATTGGTGTTATTTCGTAAAAATAAGGATTAAATAAATTGTTTAAATTTAGAGAAAAATAGTTTAAAAAAACTAAAATTAGAAAATAAGAAAAAATAGTTTAAAAAAACTTAAAATTAGAAAATTAGAAAAAAATAGAAAAAATAAAAAAAGAAAAGAATAGATCAAATCTATTCTTCACCGCCACGACCTGCGAACTCTTCATTGAGTTTGTATAATAAAGAGTTGTCATCGCCAGCTAATTTGAGTTTAGCTAAGTTTTCCATAGCGTTTTCTTCTTCTTCAACTTGTTCTTCTACGAACCATTGCAAGAAGTTGTTGGTTGCATGGTCTTTTTCTTCAATAGCTAAGTCTACTAAGTCATTGATTAAACCAGTGACCATTTTTTCATGTTCTAAAACATGGGTAAATGCTGCGAGTGGGGAGTCCCATTCAGTTTGTGGAGCTTCAATTGCAGTAAGGGTTACGCTTGCTCCTCTTCTAATGATGTAATCATAGAATTTCATTCCATGTTCCAATTCTTCTGCAGCTTGTACTCTCATCCAGTTAGCAAATCCTGCCAAGTCAATGTCTTCAAAGTATGCTGCCATAGATAAGTATAAGTATCCGGAATATACTTCTGCATTTAATTGAGCATTTAATGCAGCTTCCATCTTTTCATTTACCATAATAAAAACCTCAGAATTTAAAATTTATTCATCTACAAAATCATCTTTTCCTGCACCGCATAATGGGCAAGTCCAGTCATCTGGTAAGTCTTCAAAAGCAGTTCCTGCTTCAATACCATTGTCAGGATCACCAGCTTCAGGGTCATAAGTGTATCCGCAGATGTCACATACCATAGCCATATTTTCACCTTTTAAGATCAATTGTATTTTAATTTAGATTAAAAAATTCTTTTATAATGCTCTGAACATATTTTTTACTGCACCGCATAAAGGGCATCTGAAATCATCTGGTACATCTTCCCAAGCAGTTCCTGCATCGACGTTTCTTCTTGATTCACCTTTTTCAGTGTCGTATATGTATCCACAAACAGTACATTTATATTCTGCCATGATTTTACCTCCAATAATAAATAATTATATTTTTAATTTCATAATATATAAAATGTTTTATTTTATTACAACTTTT
>JADLKP010000012.1 GCA_016838945.1 Methanobrevibacter sp. | reverse complement strand
ATTAAATATATGAATAATAAAAAAAAAGAAAAAAAGATATAAATTTAAATTATTATGTAATTTATATCACTTCAAAGGTAGTGGTTGCATTTCTAGCATAGTAGTCCTCATCACCATAGAAAAATGCCTTAGCGGTGTGAACTCCTGGCTCTAAACCTTCAACCAAAAATGCTCCTTTACCATCATGCATGTAAAACTGATGATGAGCACTTGAACCGCTGATTTCTACATGAACGGTACCCTTGAATTTAGGAACAGCACTTAAATTAACGAGCACTTCACCAGGATTGCCGGTTTGAGAAACAGAAATAGATAAACGAGAACTTTCTTTTGATACGTCATTTAAAGCAACATGACCTTCGTTTGCATCATTTGTATATTTAGTATTATCATCTAAACCTAATTCCATAGCAGATAAAGGACTTAAGCAAAACATAAGAATAGTAAATACACAAAATAATTCTAAACTAAATCTTTTCATTCAATTAACCTCCCTTATATTTTATTGTTATTAGTTTATTAGGCATAATATATAATAATTTGCGAAAGCAAGCACTTACTTGCAATAAAACGAAAAATAGAAAAATAAATGAAGTTATTTAATAAAATAATTGGTTTAAAAGCTGATAGGAAAATAAATAAAAAAATAGCTAGAAAATCAAGGTTTTAAACTCCTTTTTCATGCAAAGGCAAATCTCATCGTTTTCAAAGATTCCGAAATTGTCGATTGTCTCATATCCTAACTTCTTATAAAGAGCTATTGCTGCAGCATTCTCCGTTCCTGTTGTAATATAGGAATATTTGAAGTTATCTTCCATAGCCATTTTTTCCAAGGATTTGACGAGTTTATAGGCAATTCCCTTATTCCTATATCTCCTTTTTACATAAACCCTTCTGATTTCCACTGAATCCTTGTCAAAAAGACGATAGCTGGCACAGGCTATAGGATTTCCCCAATTAAGAACAAGCAATACCACATGGGGATCTTCCAATTGATTATAATCAAGATACTTTAAGGCCACATCTCCAATATTTCTATAGTATTCCTCATTCAATTCATTGGAAAGCTGGATGAACCTTTCATCCTTTTCATTTGTCAGGACAGTTTCCATATTATCACTTAAAAATTATTTTTAAAACTATTTAATAATTTATAACTGTTTTATAGTTTATTTTAACTCTGTAGTGTTTCCCACTTTAGCAAGTTCCTTTTCCCATACTCCAGGGTTTTCCTTTACGAATCTTTCAAATAGCTCTCTGCACCTATCGTCATCTAGAACGATCACTTCAACATCATTGTCCTTCAATAGCTTTTCCGCTCCCATCAATGTTGTGTTGTCTCCTATGACAACCTTTGGAATATTGTAAAGCAGAACCGCTCCTGAACACATTGGACATGGTGACAATGTTGTGTAAAGGGTGCATTTTCTATAGTCTTCGTAATTTAGTCCCTTTGCATTTTCAATTGCATCCATTTCAGCGTGAAGGATTACAGAATCGTTTTGAATAAGCCTATTATGGCCTCTGGATATTATTTCATCATCCTTTACAATCACTGCTCCAATAGGAACGCCACCTTCAGAAAGTGATATTTCAGCCTCCTTGATAGCTTCCTCCATAAATCTTTGATGCATAAGATACCTCTAATGGATTTTTATAAAAATTTTAATATTGATTTCAAGTGTATTTTTGGTTTCATTATTATATTTAAAAAAAGAATCATAATAATTTTACTGAATGAAAATAATGATTTTAAAAAAAATTAGAAATAGATCCAGTAAATAAAAATACAGATTAAAAAAAAAAAGTTTGAAAAAAGAGAATTAAATGGTCATGAACTCTTTATTTACAGAGCTTCATTAACCATATCCTTCAAGATTTCAATCAATACGTCATCGTCACAGATTGGATCTGGGTATAATATTTCCCCTTCAAATTCCATCTTCGCGTCTCCATGTCCATGATGATGGTGATGATGCCCGTGACTGTGGCCATGGTCATGTGAATGTTCATGATCATGGTCGTGATGGTGATGGTGATGATGTCCATGACCATCATCCTCAATAAGGCCTAATATTGTTGGAATGTCTCTTGTGGTGTGTGCACCAGGTGCAATGAATATAGGAACGACAACAAGTCTGTCCACTTCGTTTTCACTTACAAGCTTGTTTATTGAACTTGGAATGTTAGGTTCCACAAGCTCCATGAATCCAAAGTCACATGGATAATCGCATTGAGCTTCAAACTGTCCGAACAGGTCTGTGATAAATTCCTTGCTGTAGTTCAATCTGCTTCCGTGAACAACTAGGAGTACACCTGTCTTTGCATCATCTTCAAGTTCGGAATCTTCAAGTGCAGAGGATATCTTTTTGTTTATGATATCCAAAAGCTTAGGATTAGGGCCTATAGGACCGAGAAGGTCTATGTCTCCATCGAAATCAACCTCTTCAAGGCCGTATAAGTAATGTCCTTCAGGGTAATTTCCATCAGGCTGTCTTGGGTCCACCTCTTTAGGTTCAAGACCTAAAATAATCGGTATGTCAATGTTTGTGTGGATTCCAGCAGCCAAGAACACAGGAGTTGCAATGATGCGCTTTAAGTCAGGATTGCGCTCTTTCAATAAGTTTATGGCTTCAGGCAAATTTGGCTTAGCCACTTTCATGTATCCCACTTCAGCATCAAATTCAGAGCTTGCCTTGAACTTGGCGCATATGTTCTTAAAAACTTCTTCTGCATAGGGAAGAGTACTTCCATGGCTTAATAACAATACAGCAGTGTCTTCATAACTCATAATAATCACATATTTTTCATATTCTTAAACACAATAATCTTAATTTAAACCTTTAATTATAATCATGAAAGAAAGGCATTACTTTTAATAATAATTTTAAAAAAAGTATTACTCAAGGTTCATAAAAAAATAAATAGTTAAAAAGCTATCTATATCGATAAAGATTCATTAAATAGCTATAAAACTATTTGAAAAATCAATCTATTTTACAATTTTGAATTTGAATCCATATGAGATAACGCCGTCAGGGCCATCTTCACGGATCTTTCTAAAGACCATTTCAACAGGGTCTCCGATTTGAATATCATCAACATCAGCGTCAACTATTTGTGCAGTGACCTTAGCACCTTCTTCAAGTTCAATGATAGCTACAGCATATGGAGCTATTTTCTTAAAGTCAGAAGTAGGTGTTCTGATTACGGAATAGGTAAATATCTTTCCTTTTCCGGAAAATTGAAGATCTTCGATGTTTCCTTTTCTTCTACAATCAGGACAGATTACCCTTTGTGGGAAAAAAACTTGACCACAAGTGGTACATTTGGATCCAACAAGGTTGTATCTTTGTTGGATATGACGCCAGGTTCTTACAGTATCAGACATTGAATTCCTCCTAAATAAGCATGAATTAAATAATTATTTTTTTAATTAGTTTTTAATATTTATAATTTTTTTAATTAATAAATATATCTTTTATATAACAATAGTTATTTATATTTCATCTATAATAAGTTTTAAGTATTTTTACTTTACAGAATGAAGTTTAAGTGCTTATCGATTAAATAGAAAAATGGTATCATTGCAGATAAGATAATGACCAAGATCGAATATACTATAAATCCACTTCTTTCCCTAATTTCAAATGATAAAACCTTATTCATCATATCTGGAGACAATATAAAGCACATATAAACGAATGAACACAATAAGAACATAATAGTTAGGACAATGTTCAAATTATCATAATAAGAAAAATATAAGTTAAAAAATGCAAAAGCGATTAAAATTCCAGCCACTATAATTGCTAAAAATCCATAGCTTTTAGGATTAAATCCCATAACTTTCTCTCCCTTGCTTAAATATTGAGAATCTTCAGTGAAAATGTTTCTTCTGATAAATATAAAACATAAAGGGAAAAATGCTATTAAAGCACAAACCAAGCCAAATATGAGATTATCGATAAAGTAACCAAATAAAGTCAAACCTATCAATAATGCTAATCCCATAAAGAATTGCAATACATTTAAACCTTTAAAAGATAATTCCAAATAATCATCCGGACTATGCATTTCAGGATTGTTTAAAAACTTATCCCAAAACATTGAAGGAATTAACATAATTATACCAGCTTCAAAAAAAGAAAACAATGCCCAAAAAGACAAGCTAAAATATGAAGAAACTATTCTGGAAATTATGTAAGAGAATAAACTAATTAAAATTGCATGCTCAATCAATTGAATTTTCACTTCACTCTTGTTTAAAGCTAATGTATTAGTCTTGAAAATATTTAATAAAGATCTTTCCATAAAATCACATTTCAAATTTTAAGTTTCGAAAAACTTAGGTTTAATGAACAAAATCAACCCTATACATCAAACATACCACAACTATAAGCATTCAAAGCATTCCCAAAACCAACAAAGGAACAATATGCCGTTCTTCAAAGTCATTTGAGTCATTTGCAATGTTTGAGAAATTAAATCTTATACATTTAATGATTATTCAGAAAAATATATAAAATTTATGATAACAAAAAAAATTTCAAAATAAATTTTACATTTACATTATGAAATTATAATTATGTTGAATTCTTATAATTAAAAACTAAATTATACTCTTTTTATCAAAATATAAGGATTTTAAAATATTAAAAGTAAAATTGAGAAAGATTTAAATAATATTTTTAATAATAAAGCTATTAATGAAGATTAAAAGAAAAATAAAGAAAAATAATGAGAAAAATTCTATAAATTTCCTGAGAGATGAAGACGGTAATTTTTCAATAATGATCAGTGCTTTGCTTCTTATCGGTTTCCTGATGCTTTCAATCATTGTCCTAAACACAGCAATTGAAAATGGAAATGAAGAGAATGAAATCATATCCTCAAACAGTTTCCAATACATTATGAACGATTATATCAGAAACCTGCCACTTTTGGAACGCGAAGCATTGGAAGAGCTTAGCGAAGATGTGATTAAGAATGAAAGGCCATCTTTGGATTCCAAAAGTGACTTGAAGGATAGAATTGATGAAAAACTTATAGAAAAAAATCAGGAATACTATGATAACTACAATATATTGATAAATTCATCGCTGATATCCATTGAAAACACCACGAATCCATTCTCATATAAGTTCAAAGCCCATATAGCTAGTGTAAAGGGGGACTATTCATTTGATAATATTGTGTCTTCTGATGTTGACTGCATCAATCTAAGGGATCCTGTTCCATTATTGTTTTGCAAAGGCTATCATGGCCTCAGCTGGAATGATACAAGCTACAATTATGGAAATTCGCTATCTGAATTCCTAAAGTCAAATGGAGTGGAGAATTACTCATTTTACGAGAATGCCAGCTCTCCACTCATTGTCAGGAAATGTCCATATGACCCTTATGTCCATCATGGAGATGATGATGGCAAGATAATGAAGAACTGCAGAGACAATGGATACTATCATGAAAGCAGGGACGGAGCATGTTATCTATGCAGGCTTGAGGGAAAAGGCGGCTGTGAACATTATGGATTTGAAACCTTCATAAATCCAAAAAGGACAAATGAAACAGGCCGTGTGTCTGCCTGCGGAAGCGATCATGTAATATTCAGTGATGACATCTATCCTGGAGTGGAGGTCATATACAATAGTGAAGATGGATTGAATGAGATATTGTATCTTGACCCGCATGGCCATAAGGTCAAGTATGGAATGAGTGATTTTTAGGAGGCCAATTAATGAGTATAAAGCATTTAATCAAAGATTATATTCTTCAATGCAAAATAAGGCATTTGATTAAAGACCAATATGGCCTCCTGCACTCCACTGAACTGCTTCTATCAATCATGCTCCTTCTATTCATAATAGCTACATTTGCCAATTTAAGTGACAGCCTGAATGAAAAGATTCTAAGTGAAGAGGAGTTAAGAACCCTTGAAAGCATAGCAATAGAGTCATCTGATTATCTCTTGAACAATCCTGGAAATCCTGAAGATTGGGAAGATGATGAAGGATTGGAAAATGGAATAGTGTCGCATAATATCATTCCAGGACTTGCAGTCAAGAAAAAGAAAATGGATAATGGTGAATTTTACAGTGAAAGCGAAAGCGAAGAAATGATAATGTCAAATTCAATATCATACTATAAGCTGATGAAGGTCAAAAACAATTATGATGAACTTATAGAGAGGAATCTATTAAATGGTAGCTATCAAAGTTCAATGGCCATCTATCCATTAAAGAGCAAAATAGGGCCTCTCATTATTGGAAATTTAGATGATAATGTCAATGACATTAACATTGCAGTTGTAAACAGAACAGTGAAATGTGACTATTATTCCAGCTTTGTAGTGTATGATTTCAATGATTTTGAAATGATTGATGATGATTATGATGAAGAAGAAATCTGCAATCATGACACAAATCCTGATTTGGCAAATCACAGCAATGATGAAAGATCTCTTTGGCTTTGCAAGAACTTCAGGGTCTATAAGAAATCATTGGAAGACTATGATTATTATTTGATAAGTGATGAATCTGTAAAAAGCAGCAACTCATATTGGATTTTGGAAAGCTTGAATAGAACAAATGATGATAAGGAAAGGTTAAATCAAGAAGTGATTGATTTGAATCCATTTTTTATTAATGATATGGAAAATTCATCTGAAGAGATATATTCAATTCATTTCAATGTTGATAAAAACCATATAAATGACTTTAAAACAGTTTTAGTGGCAATTCCAAAGAATATGACCAATGGGCTAATGTCAAATGATGAGTTGAAATATGATTACTTTAAGGTTCATGATGTGAATTTTGTAATGAAAATGAGTTATGATTAAAAGTTAAAGAAAATTCATTTATAATGAAAATATCCTTACTAATTTTTTAATTTTAATATTTTGCTTAATTTAGTTAATAAATAAAGTTTAAAAAAACTTGAATGCCTTATTTTAAGGATAAAAAACTATTTAAACAAAGAATAACAAACGAAAATATGCTATTTTTAAAAATAAGAAATATATGGCAATGATAATCAGGATGTCTTTTTATTTCTAAAATCAATCCTGATACTGGGAGATTTAAAATGGATATGGATGAGAAAAAAACCAATGGAAAAATTGATAATGGCTCTGAGAAAAAAACCAACGAGGAAATTGATAAGAACCCGCGATGGAAAGTGTATAAGTTACATTTCATTGCATTGATCATACTTATCATTTCAATCTTCATTGGAGTAAGAGAGATTAAAATAACAGACAGCATCAGTTTCCTATTGCTGCCTATAACATATTCCATAGTTATAGGAATGGCCATCTATTTGTCAAAACATTTTAAATGGGTCGGTGATGAGGAAGCTAAGATTGCTGAAGGAATCATGGCCATACTTCTTGGCGTGATAATAGCCAAACTGGCTATTTCAAGTGGAGAATCCATCTATATGATCTTTAATGTAGGGCCTGCCTTGATTTTACAGCTATTTGGGGATATCTGTACCATTATAGCATTGCCTATTGCTTTGGTTTTAGGTTTTAGAAGGGAAGCTGTAGGTATGACAAGTTCAATTTGCCGTGACCCAAATGTAGCCATCATCATTGACAAATATGGACTTAACTCTCCAGAATCCAGAGGAGTTTTATTCATTTATATCTTAGGACCAATCATTGGTGTTTTATATATGGGTTTCTTAGCAAGCCTATGTGTCTCACTCCTGCCATTGCATCCATATGCATATGCAATGGCATCAGGTGTAGGTAGTGCAAGCATGAATGCTGCAGGATTAGTTCCGTTAGTGAATCTATACCCTGCTATGGCTACTCAGTTGGAAGCTTTTGCAGGATGCAGCAATGTTCTATCAAGCGCTTTTGGCATCTACCTTTTCATATTTATTTCATTGCCTCTTACAGAAAAATTATATTCATGGCTATCTCCGGTTTTAGGAAAAGGTCATGCCATTGAGTTTGATGACATCGTTCAGGATGAAGGCAGTGAAAATAATCCATTTGGATTGAAAATGGATAGGCTTCCTAAAATTTTGGCTGTATTTTTAGTGTTTTCAGTGATTGTTGCTATCGGAAATGCTTTTGGCGGTACTGCCCCATTTGTTGATTCATTAATTGGAATGCTTATTATTGCAGCAATTACATTGATAGGTCTTTTTATTGGAGAAATCATTCCATACAAAATACCGTCAATCATCATAATATGTTTAATTGGTATGTTTTTTGCAATTCCAGGAGTTCCAACCGCTGATTTCGTGACTCATTACGCTTCTCAAGTTGATCTAACTACAATCTGTGCAGCGTTTTTAGCTTATGTAGGTATAGCATTGGGTAAAGACTGGGATAAGTTTAAAAAGATTGGTTGGAGAGGAATTCTTATTACTTTAGTTGTTATTACAGGAACATACATTGGTTCTGCACTAATTGCACATGTAATCTTATTATTATCAGGATCAATCTAATTGATTTGAAAATACTATAAAAAAGAAGAATAAAATTAACTTCAAAGGTTGTAATAAAAATTAGCCATAATGATTAAACAGGTTGCTTATTTAATTATAAATAAAATTAACTAAAAAGTGCTGGATAATTTCTATATCATTATGCCAACACCAAAAATATGAATATGGTTAAAAGGAATAAAAAATTGCATAATCTTATATCCTTTAATTCTTGGTGAATTAAGATGATGATGTTTTATAATAGGTTAGGAATCTAACTATATTGATGCACAAGAAAAATTAGTTTATTATATAAGTTTATTATTTTAATTTTCATTGGCTTGAAATTATTTCTAATTTTTATATAGATTTTCATTTAACTGAAAACAATGTTGAATTTATTGTTTACTTTTCACTATACTGAAAACTATATTGAATTTATTGTTTACTTTTCACTATACTGAAAACTATATATTATAGTTATGATAAATTAATAATTATAAAAATTCGTGTGATTTTAATGATTATTCAAAGAGAAGATTATATTGATAAAATCAATCCTTTTGTAAATAAACATATTATTAAAGTTTTAATAGGAACAAGACGCTCTGGCAAGTCAACCATATTAAAACAAATTATTGATTCATTAATAAAACAAGGAATACCTAAAGAGAATATTGTTTGGATAAACTTTGAATTAAGTGATTATTTTGAAATAGATAACATTAAAAAGCTTGAAGAATTCATATCTAATAAAACTGAAAATATCGATGGAAAAATTTATCTATTTTTTGATGAAATACAGGTTATTCCTCAATGGGAAAAATTAATAAATTCTTACTTTGCAAAAGAAAATTATGACATATACATTACTGGATCAGACTCAAAATTATTGTCTGGTGAGTTTGCCACATATTTGTCCGGCCGCTATGTGGAATTAAACATATATCCTTTTTCTTTTAGGGAATATCTTGATTACTACGAAATCACCTCTGATTTAAAAACTCATTTTTACAGATATTTGGAAGATGGAGGCATGCCTTCAACATTTGACTATCGGGGTGATGATAAAAGATTAATTCTAATTGATTTATACAATTCCATTGTACTTAAAGATATAATTCAAAGAAATAATGTTAAAAATGTTGATTTGTTGGATAGAATTATGAGGTTTGTAATGCATAACATTAGCCAGCCCTTTTCCGCAAATAAAATTCATAAAAGACTAAAGCAGGATATGGTAAACTTATCTGTAAATACAATTTATAATTATCTGAAATTCTTTGAAAACGCATGCTTGATTTATCAAGTAAAACGCGAAGATCTGCAAGGTAAAAGAATATTGAAATATGATGAAAAATATTATCTATGTGATTTGGGTTTTAGACAAGCAATAATAGGAAATAATCAAAGGGATATAACTCGTGTAATCGAAAATATTGTTTATTTAGAACTTTTAAGAAGAGGATATGAAATCACTATTGGTAAAGTTGATAACTTGGAAGTGGATTTTGTTTGCAAAAAACAAAATAAGCTTATTTATATTCAAGTTTCCTATTTATTGGCAAGTGAAGAAACTATTGAAAGAGAATTTAAACCATTGAAGAATATCCCTGATAATTATCCTAAATATGTAATAACCATGGATGATGTGGATATGTCTCATGAAGGAATAGGACATTTGAACTTAATTGATTTTTTAAGGGATAATGAAGTGATTTAACATAGTTGGATATTTTTTTATATAAAAAAAGCAGACAAATAAAAACAACAAAAAAAGTAAAAATAAATAAAAAGGAGTTAACCATTAATTCTAATAAGATATTAAATAAAAAAAAATATTGGTCAAATTGACCAAAAAAGTTTTACTAAAGTACATTATAAAGGTTCTCTTCCAACAAATCTGTATCAATCTGCAGGCTGATGATGTTTGTTCTTCCTTTAGCTCTTCCCTTAGATACAGTATTGGTTGAAATGATGCCCAACATCTCCAACTCATTGACAAAGTCAAAGATTCTTCTGTATGTTACAGCATCCCCTTGGGAAATCTCCTTATAGGACTCAAACAATTTGCCTGAAGTGATTTCCTCTCCGTCTTGAGTAAGCTTTAGGATAGCTGCAAGCACCCTTTGCTGTTGGGTAGGCAAGGTTACGATTACATCCTTCACCTTGTTGTACTCGATTACATCCTTAGCTTCACGCACATATTCACGCAACACCCTTTTTGATCCCTTGTCAATGGCAATGTCACCTGCACTTTCCAGCAGGTCAAGAGCGTATCTTGCATCCCCTTCCTCTTTTGCAGCCATAGCTGAACATAAAGGAATCACTCCCTCTTCAAGAGTGTCTTCATAAAATGCAAGTTCAGACCTTTCTTCCAAAATATCAGCCAATTGCTGTGCATCATAAGGTGGGAACACTATTTCCTTATCCATCAAACTGCTTGCAACCCTTGGCTTGATGTATTGCTTGAAGTTAAGATAATTGCTGATTGATAATATTGCAATATTGTCAGTTCTTGTGAGTGTGTATAGGAGTCCATCCCCATCCTTTTCAAGAAGAATGTCAATCTCGTCCAAAATGACAAGCAGGATCATGTTTCTGCCGTATACGTTTCTTTTTAGGATATCCCTGAATGCATTTACGATTTCCCCTTTGGTCCATCCACGGCTTGGCACCTCTCTGCCTAACTTTTGGCATAAGTAGGTGAGAACCTGATATTCCGTATTGAAATCAGTGCATCTTACATATTCCACCTTAATGGAAACAGGCTTGTCTTTTGCTGCATCAATCAATTGTTCCCTTGCGAATTTGGCAGCTGCTGTCTTTCCGGTTCCTGTCTTTCCATATATTGTAATGTTTGATGGAGTATTGGCTTTCAGCGCTTCAACCCAATATCTTGCGATTGCAGTGATCTGTTCCTTTCTGTGAGGTAGGTTATCAGGTAAGAAACGATGATCCAAAGGTTTCTTGTCCTTGAATATATTGTCATCCAAAGGCAAGACCTCATCAAGTCCCTCAAAAATGTTGTCGCTCATATCAATCATCTCATAAATATAATAAGTGAATTATAAATTTATTAATGAATTTAATAATTCAAAGATTTTGAATCTCTTCCGTGTTTAAAAATAAAGTTATAGTTAAATTTAATATCCCTAATAAAAATGAATTTAATAATACTTATGCAAAAAAAGATTTTTCATTTTCAATAGTAAAATTTCAACTGTATTACTATTGTTTATCAGATTATATATTTAAAGTTTTTTATCATTTCAAAATTAGTGAACATTCTTAAAAAATAGAACAAATGAAAATATTTAATAATATGAGTTAAATTTCAAGTGTATTAAAGAATTTTAAG
Organism: Methanobrevibacter sp.; assembly: GCA_016838945.1. Classification (GTDB taxonomy): domain Archaea; phylum Methanobacteriota; class Methanobacteria; order Methanobacteriales; family Methanobacteriaceae; genus Methanobrevibacter. Next base: position 10,002 of record JADLKP010000012.1, on the reverse strand, counting down.
AGTCTATAATTAGATTTTACACTTGAAATATATGTCTTTTTTAAAATTAAGTCAAATTTATAACCAAATCAAATCAGTTTAATATATTCACCAATAAATTTTATTATAAGTAAAAATATTCAGTTTGATTGAAAAATAACAAGATAATCATAATTCAATAGAAATTTAAAAGGATATTCGAAAGAAAATGATGAATTTTTATTGAAAAATAGACAGAGAGTACCATTTCAAGTGAAAGCAAATTTGGTAAAAAACGAAAATGAAGGGATATATTTCAAGTGTAAAATTTTTCAATGAAAAAATCAAAAATTGATAATTAATGTTTAAATCGTGATTGAAGCATTTTAATGAAGAATTTTTCATGAAAAGAGAGGGAGTTAAATTGCAAGTGAATACAGATGAAATAGACCTGTCGATTCTTTCAAGACCCTCGAAATTGTTTCACTAGAAACACACCTCTCACTCTCTAAAAAATCATGGAAAATGAGAAAATTTCACCATGAAATCAGCTGAAAATAAATTGAAAATCGTAGAAAAAATAAGAAAATCTAAAAAATGAAAAATCATAATAAATTTTAATAACTTAAAATAAATAAATAAAAAAATAAAAATAAAACAATAAATTAATTATTAAATTAATAATGAATTTATAAATTTTAAAAAAATAATAAAATATTAAATTAATTTTAAAAAAAATAAGATTGATTTCAAAACATAAAGAGAAATAAGATAATATGATAATTAGATCATATCACCATTAGACATGCTATTAGCTTGTACAGATCCATATGTCTTACCAAGAATCCAGATGCATTGTAGTTTGCCTTTGAACACCTTCTTGATTGATTTAATCAGAACATGTTTTGAGAGCCCATCTTCAAAGATGTCTTCTGTTATGATGAATCTTTTCAATTGGTCATTCGGATGTTCCAATTCGAAATCAAGAAGCATTTCATTCAATGAAAATCTTATTTTCCATATGAATTCCTGATTGACATTTTTAGGACTGTTGTTAATGATGTTCCGCTCTTCTTGGGAAACTTCTGTTGCACAACCTATTATCAATACATCTTCTTTTGTCTTTGGCTGAATTATGTCCATTGCATTATTGTTTGGAAAGTTTATTATGTAATGGAAATTAGCGTTTTCATCATAAATCTTTTCACGAATAAGATCCTCTTCCATTAGCCAGTTTCTGATTTGCTCTTCGTCAATTGCCATTCTTTCACCAATGATTTTATACTGATTTTATTAGGTTAATAATTATAACATTATTTAATTATTAGATTTATTATTAGATTAATTATCGAATTTATTATTAGATTTCAAATTATTAGATTTCATAATCAATAAATTATATATAGTTGGCTAATATATTTAATTTTAATGATAACTGAACTTTACTCAAATTCAATTTATATGTTGCTTACAACATTGCTCTTTGCACTTGCAATCGATCTCTTGGTTGGTGAATTTCCAGTCAAGCTGCATCCTGTCGTATGGATTGGAAGCATAATAAGCTTTTTCAAGAATCTGTTCAATCACAACAGCAAGATATCAGGATTGTTGATAACAATTTGTGTCTTAATGGTTTCATCACTTATTGTTCTGGTGCCGATGCTCATTGCAAAGCATTATCTCTATCTTAATGATGGAATGATCTATCTCTTTAAGTTCTTAGCAGTATTATTGCTGTCTTCAACTTTTTCAGTCAAGCTATTGCTTGATTCAGCAAAGGATGTTGAAAGGGACTTGAAAAACAATAACTTGAATAAGGCACGTCAGGCAGTAAGCTATCTTGTAAGCAGAAAGACAAGTGAATTGAGTAAGGAACATGTAATATCTGCAGTAATCGAAACATTATCTGAAAACATACCTGATTCATATGTTTCCACAATATTCTACTATTCGATTGTTGGAATAGTCTTTGCACTACTCGGATTCAATGACTTTGAAGTCATCATACTTGCAGTTCTTGCAGCATTGATACATAGGGCAGCTGATACAATGGATTCAATGCTTGGATATAAGACAGAGGAGCTGTGCAATATAGGATATGTGCCTGCTCATCTTGATGATATACTAAACTATGTTCCAGCAAGATTATCTGGATTTTTGATAATCATTTCATCTGCAATATTAGGCCTTAACTGGAGAGGAGCAAACTTCATTATGAAAAGGGATGCAAGAAATTGTGACAGTCCTAATTCAGGATATACCATGGCGACAGTTGCAGGTGCATTGAACATTCAGCTTGAAAAGGAAGGAGTCTATACCTTAGGCGATAATCTTCATCCGTTGAAAGTGGAATGCATTGATAAGGCCATTGACATTGCAAGATTCAGCATATTCCTAATCACCGTGTTTTTCTTCTTCGTGTTTATGGATCTGATTCTTTTGATGTTATAGTGGCAATTAGTTTTCTTTTTTTTTATTTTATTTGAATTCCTTTTTTTTCTTTTGATGTTATAGTGGCAATTAGTTTTCTTTTTTTTTATTTTATTTGAATTCCTTCTTTCTTTTGATATGCTTATTTTTTTCTATTGCATTAAATGTGATTCATAATCAGTGGTTGATAAAGCAATATCCATGAATATTAGAGTATGGTGTAAAAGGATATTACTTTTTAGGTGGCTTAATTTGATGCAAAAAGAGTTTATAAGAATAAGAATTAATGATATATTTCGACTGCATCATCAGTCTTGATAAAATCCTTGAAGAAAGTCATGTGAATCAGTTCATCTTCCCATATGAGGCCGGAACCTGATCCGAAATCATTTGAGAACTTGAGATTGTCTCCAAGTCCTATGGATTTTTTGGATTTGAATCTGCTATCTGAAATATTTTCCAACATGTTCATAAGCTCCAATCTGTCGATATTGTCTACAGATTTCTTTTCAACGATAGCCTCTATGATATAGCTTCTGCAGAGCTTTTCATGATACTCCTTGTAGATGCTGTGATTGTAGAAGAGTTCCAATCCTTTAAATTCACCATTTACAATGAATATTATTCCATTCTGGCCTTCTTCAATATGGAACTTGCTTAAGTAATCATTCTGTTTTTCCTTAAGGTTTTCATAGCTGTCATTCAATGCGCTGGTCATGGATTTGAAGTTGGACCTTGATTCGAATTCGCTGATTGAATCCCATACTTCTGACTGATAGTCACGGTCCTCATATGAAGCTCTGGATTTTCTGCTTCTGGTGCTGTGATTTGCAGAATATAAAGATGGCTTGAATGCTCTTGCTGCATCACCTTCACCTCTGGTGTGCCATCTGCCGTGTTCAGTGCAGCTTACATTAATGTCAAGTGAGGATTGGGCTGGAACAAGCAAGGTGTCGTTTATGATACGGTTTTGCATTGCACCGGTGATCTCATCGCCATCAATCAATATGAGTGGAACGACAGAATCGTTTTTGCACAATACGGTGTTTACGGTTGAATTATCAAGCTCCTTGATTTCAACAAGGCCCATATCATATCCCTTCTTAAGGGTAAGGAAATCCTTTTTTCCGAAGAAATCACTCTTTACAGGAATTGCCTCCACATTTTCATAAGATTGGCTTTCCAATAGCTCTATAGCTATTTTGGTGCCGTCTATATCGATGTATGCAAAGTTCTGTAATTTTTCTAAGTCCTCGCTCATGTTATTGATTTCAGATTTTTTGTTTGATTTTTCCACAGTATCACCCACCTTTAAAAATTGTTTTACAGTATACAAACTAATCTTTTTATGATTATTTGTTTTTATTCCTTTTAAAAAATTCATTAGATAAAGTTCACGTCATTTTCCGGATCTTTCTTGAGTTCTGCAAGCTCATCTTCCTCGATGATTCTAGCAATCACATTATGTTGTGAAATGAATTTCACGATGGCATATCCATTTTCATCATCAATCTTGTCATAAACTCTTCCAGCACTCATTGTACCTCTGACAACTGTTTGAGTACTGTTTGCCAAGTATCCGACCTTTCCTGCATATCTCATATCCGCGCGGATGGCTTCGCCGTCATGATTATTGTCCGGCTCCTTTATAAGCCTTAAAATAGAACCAATCTTGAATATCTTCTTTCCATGAAATTGGTTAAAGCATATAACAGTCACATGTTTTTCATTTTCATCAATCATACAATTCACCCCGTAAAAATAGTAAGTATATATAAGTATGAACCAGGTTACATATAAAAGTTTTTGATTTTGAAAAAGCAATATGATTCTCAATTTTTATAGTGAAAATTGGCATGAACTTTTAAAATTTTACACTTGAAATGCATGTCTATATTTTCCCTAATCGAAAAACAATATTAATCCACTTTCAAAATAAAATTTAGGCCATCAAAATTTTTTGAATATCTATATGAAATTATAATCTATCTATAAAACAAAAAAATGCTTGCAAATTTTAAAAATAGAATGTATGTTTAAAAATTTGATATAGTATAATCTTAATGTTTAAAATATTATAAAAAAGGTGTACAAAAGTGTAATACAGTAATAAAAATTAGTTAAAAAAAGTAAAGAAAAGTTTTTGAAACTTTTAAAAATTTAAGCTGTGGTAGCTTCCAATTTAGATAAAATTTCCCAAATCAATGTTCTTGCATGAACTGGGATGTTTGGATCATTGCTGATTTCATCTAATTTTAAGATTACAGCACTAGCTCTTACAGTAGGATCTTCACTTTCATCGTTTAATGTTTGGAAAGATTCATCTGCAGCTCTTCTAATGTTACGTGGTACGCTTGGGTTTTCCATAATGTGTTTTAAGATTTCGGATACTTCATCAAAAGTTTCATTAGTCATAATAATTCCTCCCTATTCATCAATTTTTGAAAGTTCATCATAAAATAAATATAAAATTGTTTCAAAAAAAGTAAATAGTCAATAGCAATATAAAATATAATTTTTAAAGTATATATATTTAATGCATATAGTTCGTATTTTAAGAAAATGCTTTTATATTAAAATTGATAAAGTAAATTTATTGAAAATAAAGCTTTTTTTTAATTATAAAAATGATGGGATTGGGTAAAAATGGATTTCGATATGGAAAAGTTCAAGATGGTTGTGCACTACATTATCTACAAATGCGGTTTCAAGAACACTGTTGGTAGAACAGTCATTCATAAATTGCTCTATTTTTCAGATTTTAACTATTATGAATTGCATAAGGAATCCATAACAAATGAGGAATATAAAGAGTTGGAACGTGGTCCTGTACCTATTCATTTTGAAATGGCCATAAAGGAATTGGTGGATGAAAGGAAGATAGAATTAGGAAAGAGGAAATTGCCATGCGGCAAGATAATGAATAGATATTTTTCCCTAAAGTCACCAGAAATCAATCTGAAGAATGAAGAGCGTGCTCTCATCAATAAGGTCATTAAGGAATTAAGTCATATGAATGGCAAGCAGATAGGCGAATATTCTCTTAGAGACACACCTCCAAGGAAAACACAATACGCTGATATCATTGATTATGATTTGGTGTTAAGAAGAAAACCTAATAAACAGGATAAGGTTGTAGTTAAAATAAGCTAATTTTTATCTAATCATATAATTGATTTTAAAAGAATTTAATTTTTTATCCAAGTGAAAATTTTGATGATTTTTAGATTGAATGTAAACTCTTTTCATATAACTAAAACTTCTAAAAACAGTTATTTTTTAAATATAATCAAATATTACCATTTTCATTTTCTTGATAAGAACATATTTATATATTGTATTACATAAATTATAACACCGATATATTTTTAAAAATTATCAAATTTGATTTTAAATGAATTTTTTTAGGTGAATTATGGAATTAATGAGTGCATTATGGCAAGCAGGTGTTTTTGCAGCAGTTATTTTGTTTGGCACTAAGTTTGGAATAGCCAGTGGCCTTGCCAATTTATCCAAGAAGAGATTAGCTTTATTGTGCTTGGGATATGGTGGCGGAATCATGATGCTATCAGCTATTGCATCATTATACACAAGACAGATATCCAATATAATAAACACATACAACTCTCTCTTATTCTTGATAATGTCAGCAATCATGATTTTTGCTGGTGTTTATACAATTAAAGAGTGGAAAAAACATGAAAGAGACACAATGAGAACAACAAGGATGATTTTGATAGCTCCTTGTCCTTGTTATTTTGGATCCATTTTGGCAAGTGTAATCATGGCAGCTCCTACAGTTGGTATGGGGGCTTTTTCATTAAGCCAATATGTAGCAACTTTAATGGTAGCGGTAATGGTTGCAGGCTATTTTGCCTCAAATCTATTAGTCAAATTCCTTAAAAGGCCTTATCCAATCGTCATTGGAAACTTCATGTTGTTTTTGGGGATTTATTTCCTATTGTCTTCCATATTGATTCCTAATATAATTGAAGTATTTAATCAATCAATGAGGCATATTACAATTCCTTCATTAGCCTCTTTGACTTTGGCCTTTGCAGTGACTATTGCAATTGTTTTTATAGGAATTGTGGTTTCAAGAAAGAATGATTTTTTGATTAAGTTTTAATAGCATTATTTTCTTTATTGTTTTTGGTTTGGTGATGAAATGGTAACGGTAATTCCTGGAAGTGATCTGTTAACTTCTGCATTAAATGTTATAGCACAGAGTTTACAGATACCTGTAATCATATTTTTATTGGCCTTTGCAGTATTCGCTGTATATATTATTGGAAGTCTTATATCAGAATATAGTTCTCACAAGAAAGTACCTGTTAAATTGATTAGAGATTTAATTTATAGGATAGCTAACTGTGGGGATGTAAACGAAATTCAAAACATTATAAAGAATGCCCCTATACAGCATTCCCAAAAAGTGGTTTTGATTGAAATTGCAAAATCCAAAGACTTAAGGGAAGATACAAGAAGAGCTTTAGCAAGAAAATTATTTGAAGAGGAACAGGACAAGATAGAAAAGAATCTTCAAAAGACGGACATTGTAACTAAAATTGGCCCTACCCTTGGATTGATGGGTACCCTTATCCCAATGGGGCCTGGTCTTGCTGCACTTGGAAGCGGAGATGTAAACACTCTTGCCAGTGCAATCATAGTTGCTTTCGACACTACTGTAGTAGGTATTGGTGCAGGAGCTGTAGCCTATGTGGCAGGTAAAATTCGCAGACGATGGTATGAGCAATACCTATCTAATTTAGATTCTTTGGCAGACACAGTGTTGGATAGATTAAAGAAAGATGATGAGCTTAAGGGCAAATAATATTATCCGGTGATTTGAATGGTGCGTCGTCAAGGTGGCAAGAGATTGTCTGAAGACAGTGAAGATCCAATGGCTGGAACAGCAAATCTAGTAGATGCAATGCTTGTCATTGCCGTTGGACTTTTGGTGTTTTTGGTGATTTCCTGGAATATGCAGGGAGTCATTTTCAGTGATATGACTCAAGAGGAAAAGCAGAATGTTATGCAGCAGATGAGTGAAGTCAGTGAAGTTGAACAGGGTCAGCAGCTGAATGAAACTCCTGATGTAAGCAATATGTCAGGTCAAGGATATACCGAAATGGGTAAGGTGTATCAGGACTCTTCTGGAAAAATAATTATGGTTGAGGGTAAATAGCCTTCAATCTTTTTTTATTTGTTTATTAATCTTTTATATTATTGATTTATTATATTTTAATTAAAATAGCTGGTTTTTATTAAAAAAAGATTGTTAAACAATATTTATATCAATATTTTTAAAAAAAAAGAAGAGTTCTAGAATTTGAATCATCAAACTCTAGAATTAAAGCAATTTACTCATTTTATGGTTAACTTTGCAGTTTTGCTGATTGCAGCGTAGGTGTTGTCACCTGCGAATTTGGCAGTGAAACTGTAGGTTCCTTTTTTGTTTAGGCTTACTTTTACTGTAGCCACACCTTTAGCATTGGTAGTGGCAGTGTAGGTTTTGCCATTTATGGTAAAGGTAACTTTTTTACCTTTTACAGGGTTTCCTTTTGCAGACTTAAAGGTTGCAGTCAAGGTTTTGGTTGCGCTAGTTTTGTAGGATTTAGCTGGAACAGTTAAACTAGCTTTTTGTTTATTGACTACGATTTTAGCTACAATAAAAGAACCATTGTATTGGTCATCTCCAAGGTAACTTACTGCGAATGTGTAGGTTCCTGCTTTTGCGAGATTAATTTGAAGTTTTGCCTGACCTTTATTGTCAGTTACTCTGTCATAAATTTTTCCGTTGAATCCTATTTGTACAAGTTTACCTGCTAATGCTTTTCCTTCGGAATCCTTTAAGATAATTGTGAAGTATTTACCGATTCTTCCATCAGATACAGTATCGACAGCTGTAGTGGTCATGTTTTTGTAGTCAATGCTAGTGATTTCTCTTGTAGCAGGAGCATCTTCACCAATTTGTAAAACGCCACTCCAGGTAGATTCCTTAAGTCCATTGTATCCAGGATATTGGACTGTCATATAGTGTTTACCTTGTGTAAGTCCTGTAATGTCTACATAAACAGCACCGGTGATATCAGATTCCCCACCACATTCAACACCATCGATGGTCACGTTAATGAATTCTCCTGCATCTATATGGTTATTGTCATCGTTTTTCCAAATTTTAACTGTGATGTTATTGTTTAATCTGAGAAGCTCTTCAGTAATGATGGTTGTTGTATCTGCTTTGATTTCTAATGGATCTAAGGTTTCCCCGTCACCAACTGCAAAGTATACCTTCACATAGGTGGTGTTGGTTTCTTCATTTTGACTGAAGGTTCCGCCTGTTAAACCTACATAATCTGAATTGGCCTTTACGATGTTGTAGGTAAAGGTAGGTGGCATAGGTACAAATACTAAACCGCTGTAATCATTGTTTTCTCCAATTACAATGTTTGAGTATCCGCTAGCAAGCAAATAGCCGATTTTGGTTTGGTTAGCAAATACGTTTCCATCGCAGAAAATATTTGAAGATCCATAGCAGGTGATACCTATATCACAATTGTTGAGGGTGTTGTTCAATGCCTTGTGTCCTGCACTGTGCATGAGATAGATGCCTTCCCTTGCACCATAGATTGTATTGTTTTCCACTATACAATCAGGACCGGAACCATGTCTTACATCAATACCATGGTTTTTAGGGTTGATGACAGTATTGTTATAAATGTGTGAACGAGCTGAACCAAATGAAATGATACCCATATCACTTACATCAGTAACTGTATTGTATCTTACAATTGCATCATAGTTTGGATTAGTGAACTTGCTTCCTAAATAAAGACCGAAACGTCCACCGCTGATATTGTTGTTTTCCACTATACCATTTGTGGTGTTGAAAACGATAAGACAGGATGGGGTTTTCATATTTGCTTGAGTCACACCTTGACAAATGAAATTGAAGCCGCTGAGGGTGAATCCATTTACATTAGCCACTTCAAAGATTCCATCGTAATAGTTGGACATTGGAAGATGGCCAATTAAGGTTGCACCATTACCATTAATGGTTAAGTTGTTCAAGGTAATTTTTTCGGTGAGATTTTTCTTAATTGGATTTCCTTCATCATCCACATCATCAATTTCAACAGTTGTTTGCTTGTCAATCTTTAAATTGACATCATTATATTCACCAGGAGCAAAATTGATGACTGTGTTGTCTTCCAAGTTATCAAATTTTTCCTGGATTTCTGCATTAGTCATTGCATTGTCTATTTCAACGGTTGCTGCTGGTGCTGGATCATCACCCTCTGCTATGACTGCGTCGCCGGCATCTGATGAGTCTATATCATCTATTGCGATGTCATCTGCTGCAGACACTGCTCCGAATGAAATGATGGTCACAAGGACCAATGTTGCAATAAGTAAAATCTTTTTATTCATAATATTCTCCTCATGTAACTTTTTGAAGTTAATTTAGCATAGGTCTTAAAAAAATTAATTATACTAAATTAATTTCATAATTAACATAATTAAGTTTAAATTATTTAAAAAAAATAATTTTTAATATTTTTAGATACTCGATATGAAAGTTATATCATTTTGTATCTTGAATTATAACTA
>JADLKP010000251.1 GCA_016838945.1 Methanobrevibacter sp. | reverse complement strand
AATTGAATGTACATTTTTATACACTAATGTTTTATTTTGAAAAGATTAATATATAAAAAATACAAATTATAATATATTTAATAAAATATTTTAAAATTAAAAGGATTATGTGAATAATGATAAAGATAGCAAGAATCGATGGAGACGGAATAGGAAAGGAAGTTACAGAAGCGGGAGTGGCTGTCCTTGAATCATTGGATTTGAACTTCGATTTTGTAGAAGCGGAAGCTGGAAGGGAATGTTTCGATAAGAATGGAACCACTATCCCTAAAGAAACAATCAAAACAGCTAAAAATGCAAAAGCCACTCTTTTTGGAGCAATCACCTCAACCCCTGGCCAGAAAAGTCCAATCATAACACTCAGACAGGAGTTGGACACTTATGCAAACCTAAGGCCGATAATATCATTTAAGGGAATAGATTGCCTATTCGACGATTTGGATTTTCTCATTGTAAGGGAAAATACCGAAGGGCTATACTCAGGCAATGAGACAATAGATGACGAAAACAGTAAGGCAATAGCTCAAAGGGTCATTACCAAAAAAGCCAGCGAAAGGATTTCAAAGCTTGCCTTTGAACAGGCCATAAAGCTTGAGAAGGAATCTGTAACATGTGTGCATAAGGCAAACGTTTTGAAAAAGACAGATGGAGTGTTTAAAGATTCATTCTACAAAGTTGCAAAGGATTATCCAAACATAAAAACCAATGATTACTATGTTGATGCAACAGCAATGTACCTTTTGACAAAACCACAAGAATTTGAGGTGATTGTTACAAGCAATCTCTTTGGAGACATATTATCAGATGCTTCTGCAGGTCTCGTTGGAGGATTAGGGCTTGCTCCTTCTGGAAATATTGGAGATGAACATGGACTATTCGAACCTGTTCATGGATCTGCACCGGACATTGCAGGAAACAACATTTCAAATCCAATAGCTATGTTATTATCAGTTTCCATGATGCTTGAATATTTAAACGAAGCGTATTGGGCAGAAAAAGTCAAGACTGCATGTGAAAATGTCTTGGAAAAGGGAAAAGTGAAAACACCTGATTTAGGTGGAAATGACAAGACAATGGATGTAGCAAATGCAGTAATTCAAGAGATAGAGAACTTAAAATAATTATTAACCAAAATAATAAGTCCAAATAAAACACCAAATAAATACATGATAATTTTAATTCATTAAAGAGAAAAGAGGCACAATATGTTAAATATAACCACATTTATAGATGCTAATGCACGAAGATTGGATAAGGATGTTTATTATTGTCCAAGCAGAAACTTAAGATACAATTCCACTGAAGTATTGGAAATTGTATCTGGAATAGGCCAAAGCCTAATTGATAAGGGCATAGATAAGGGAGATAGAGTCTTAATCTATTTGAACAACTCCCCAGAATACCTATTTTCATTGCTTGCAATATGGAGAATCGGTGCAATAGCCATTCCAACAAATAGAATACTAACTGCATCAGAACTGAACTATATGATCAAAGACTCTGATGCCAAACTAATTATAACTGATGTTGATGCAAAAGAAACTGTAAAAGAATTAAACATCAAATCTTACATAATTGAAGACTGTGAAAGCTTTAAGGGAAGCGATACATTACCTGCTTGTGAAACCGAATGGGATGACTTATGTCAATTGCAATACACTTCAGGAACAACTGGAAAGCCTAAAGGATCCATGCTCACCCATGGAAACTGGTTTACAGCTATCCACAATGCATGTGATGTATTGACATATAAGGAAAACGACACATTCCTTTGCATCTATCCAATGGCACATGTAGGGATATTATGGGCGATTGCTGCACTTAGAGCTGGAGCATTAACCATTACCATGGACTTCTTTGAAATAAATGAATATCTCCAATTATGTAAAGACGAAGAGGTTAGCGTCTTGTCAGGAATGCCTCCTGTTATCCATACATTAACAAATATTGAAGAAGAGAAAAGGAAAAACCTTTCAACTGTTAGGGAAATCATCAGTGGAGGAGGCCCATTGCACAGAAAGATTTGGAAAAAGTTCATGGGACAATACAATATTCCAATCATTAATGCATACGGCCTTTCTGAAACCATTGTAATCGGTACAGGAACTGTAATCAGACCTGAAGACTATGCTACAGCAGACAGATATGAAAGCGTAGGACATCCAGTATGCTTCTCTGAACTTAAAATCGTTGATGAAACTGACCCGAACATTTCCTTAGATCACTATGAGCATGGAGAAATTGCTCTTAGAGGCCCTGCAATAGCCAAAGGATATTGGGGAATGGAAAAGGAAACTAAAGAATCATTCCTCGAAGATGGATGGTTCCTTACTGGAGATATAGGTTACATCGATGAGGATGAGCGTTTGTTCATTACAGACAGAAAGAAAGACATGATTGTAATGAGCGGATGGAAAATCTATCCAACTGAAGTTGAAGAGACACTGATCAAATATCCAAAAGTGGATGAGATTGCAATTTTCAGCATTGGTGACTGCCATAGAGGAGAGCTTCCTGTAGCTGCAGTTGTATGGAAAGAGGAAGCCGATCCAGATGGATTGGTCGAATACTCTAAGGAATATTTGGCAAGATACAAAGTTCCAAGAAAAATATTTACAATGGATGAGCTTCCAAGGGTAAACGGCTGGAAACTCCTTAGAAGAGAATTAAGGGAAATATATTCCACTAATCCAGAGGAATAAGTTTCTTATTGTTTTTCTTTTTTGAAACTCAAAAAATTTATCTTATATTTTTTTTCTTTTTACTGAAAACTTTTTTTATCCATCCGACATTATATTTTTTTTTTAATCTTCTCATTTTGTAAAAATTTTTATATTTTTTCTATCTCTATTTTG
>JADLKP010000011.1 GCA_016838945.1 Methanobrevibacter sp. | reverse complement strand
TAATAATTTAAAAAAACATATTAAGAGAAAGATAAGTAATTTAATCAAAATTAAACAAAATCTTATGAAAAAGAATTAAAAAAAATATAAAAATCATAGAATTAATAATCTTCCATTTTTTTGATAGAGTACATTTACAGAATTTTCCTTGTTCTCTACCACTAATATAATAGAAAAATAGAAAAACCAGTTATTATATTTTATGGTTTTAAAAAAAATTTTATTTACTTCAAGTATTTATTATAAAATTTGAATTAAGTTATATTAACAGACCTTAACAAAAATGAACTATAATAAACCGAATCAATGAGGAAACTACTTAAAATATTAAAAAAATAAATAATATAAATAAAATATTCTCATTGGGGGAATCCTGAATGGCAAGAGACTATAAAAACTATTCAAAAGATCAATTGATTTATCATATACATGAACTTGAAAAACAACTCAAAATTAATAAGTACGGATTATATTGGGACAAAAGCATAGAACAAGAAGATGTGGTTTCAGATTGCAAAACCAATATCCCTGTTTTACAGCGCCAAGAAGATTTATGTATGCTATCTGATGAGCATGCTGATACACATATTCTAATTGAAGGAGACAACTTTCATGCTCTTACTGCATTGAATATGATGTGTGGAAACGAAGGATTTGTTGATGTAATTTATATAGATCCTCCATATAATAGAGGCGATGATGATTTTAAATACAATGATAATTTTGTGGAAAAAGAAGATGGATACCGCCATTCAAAATGGTTATCTTTTATGTCTATTCGATTAGAACTTGCAAGAAAATTATTATCGAATGATGGTGTAATTATAGTCAATATTGATGAACATGAAGATGCACAACTACAATTGCTACTTGCACAGATATTTGGTGAAGAGAATCGTTTAGGCACTATCATTTGGAACAAAATGAATCCAAAAGGTGATGCTCAAGGAGTATCTAGTCAGCACGAGTCCATATTATGTTATGCGAAAAATAAAACTGCATTTCTTGAGAATGATAATACTTGCATAAGAATGAAACCAAATGCAGAAAAAATGCTGCGAAAAGCTAATACTCTGTATAATAAAATAGGAAAAAGATTAATTCCAGAAGATGTTGCTTCTGCGATAAAGCCATTCAATTATTCTAATGAAATAAAGAAAGATTTCTATGTTACATATGATCTAAATTTAGTAAATAAAGAATTTCAAAATTGGTTGAAGAACCAAAAGTTTTCAAGTGGTGAGAAAGCATATAAATTTATTGATAAAGAAGGAAAGGTATATCGTGGAGTTTCTATGGCATGGCCTAACAAGAGAAGAGCCCCTGATGATTATTTCATACCATTAATACATCCTGATACACGAAAACCTTGCCCTGTTCCTGCAAGAGGATGGAGAAACCCACCCAGTACAATGAAGGCTCTTCTTGAAAGTGGAAGAATACTATTTGGTAAAGATGAAAACAAACAACCAGAACGTAAGTATTTACTTGAAGAAAACATGTTTGAAAACACTCCTTCAATTTATGAAAATGCTGACAGTGCAGATAACATGTTAGAAGATATGAACATAGAATTTGAGTACCCGAAACCTGTTAGCGAAGCAATATATGTTTTAAGCAACATTCATCCAAATCCTAAAATCATATTGGATTTTTTTGCTGGCTCTGGAACAACAGGTCATGCAGTTCTTGAACTTAATAAAATAGATAATGGGCATAGAAAATTCATACTCTGTACAAATAATGAAAATGACATTTGTACTGATGTCACATATCCTCGTATACATACAATCATTACTGGAAAATGTCAAGATGGCTCTGAATATGATGAAAGCATATCTGCAAATCTGATGTACTATAAAACAGATTTTATAAAAGACTCCAAAAACACTGATCAGGCAAAGTATTGTCTGGTTGAAAAAGTTGATGAATTATTATGTATCATTGAAGAAACATATGTTGAAAAAGAAAGAACTGATTATTATTCTCATTACGAAACACTTTCTGGAGATAAACACACTTTTATTTATTCAGATTATTACAGTGCAGAACCATTTTCAGAGTTCATCGAATTGATTGACAGTGTTGATGGCGAAAGAATCGTTTATATGTTTTCAACTGATAATGTCGTTGATGATAAATTGTTCGAGAACATTGATAATATAACAACTAGACAAATTCCAAATAAAATTTATGAAATCTACAAGGAGATAGTGGAAGATATAAAAAGAGGTGAACAATAATGTTATACAATCTTAAAGCATATCAACGTGATGCTGTAGATAAAATCAAGGAATACTTCGATTTCAACTTTAATAAAGAAAATAAAATAATAGTTTTCAAATCTCCAACTGGAAGTGGAAAGACACTAATGATTTCTTCAGTGATTGAAGAGGAAGTGGCTGAACGAGAGACTGATAATTTCTGTTTTATATGGGCGTCCATAGGTAAGGGAGAATTGCAAAAACAATCATATTCTAGTGTTAAATCATATGTTCAAGGACATCCTACATGCACTCTACTTGAAGAAGATTTTTTCGGAAGCAGAAGTTTTATAAGAAATCATGAAGTTGTTTTCGTTAACTGGGAGAAACTCATCGCAAAGGATAGAGGAACTGGGCAATGGAAAAACAATTTAATGAAAGATAGTGAAGGACATAATTTTCTCGATGTCATTAATCAGACTAAATATAATGGTACAAAAATTATATTGATAGTTGATGAATCACACATTGGAGCAGGATCTAATACTAGAATTGCAGAGTTCCGAGATCAGATTATTCAGCCAGACATGACTATCGAAATGTCCGCTACACCGTCTTCTGATCCTGATGTTGATGTTAATCCGCAATGTGTTATAAACGAAGGAATGATTAAAGAAGACATAATTGTCAATGAAAGTATATCAGAGGAAGATAGGACTCTTGCAGAAAGAGATTCTGAACAATTAGTACTTGAAAAAACAGAAGAAAAAAGGCAAGAACTTATATCCGCATACCAAGAAGTTGGGGCCAATGTTAATCCTCTCGTTTTAGTGCAAATTCCTAATACAGATGCAGGAGAAGCAAAAATGCTAGTTGTTAAAGATTTTCTTCGTGAAAAGGGAATAACCGAAGAAAATGGACAGCTCAAGCTCTGGTATGACACTAGAGGTACTTTTGATAAAAATGCCATTAAACGCAATGATGATGAAACTAGCTATTTGATTTTCAAGACTGCTGTAGCTACCGGATGGGATTGCCCTCGTGCACATATCCTTGTTAAGTTCAGAGAAGGTCATTCTGAAACATTTGAAATCCAGACAATTGGCAGAATACTGAGAACTGCAGAAGCAAAAAAATATGAGAATTCTCTACTCGATAACGCATATATTTTTACAAATATCGCATCTTTTGAAACTACCCAAGACTCATATAATCCTAATAGAATCAAAACAGAATTTTCTTATATGAGAGAACCATATACAAAACAATCCGTTTGGGAGCAAACATTGTTGGATTCATTTTACCGTTCCAGGGAAGGAGACTACAACTCTGCCGATTCCAGATTCAATGAATATTTTGAAAAGGAGTTTATGGAATATTTTGATTTGAAAGAGGAAGACAAGTATATCTCCTGGGAAGTAAATGCTGAAAAATTAGAGAAAAAAGGAATGAATTTAAATATTCAAACTGAGGATTCATTGATTACTGAAACTGTAATTAGTACAAGAGATGTTGACAACACACAATCAATATCTGGAGAAACAGCAACAGTTCGGATGTCCGAAAATGATATTCAAGCGAGATACTATGAGATTATTAAAGCAAATCTAAACCATCTTGCATATGTCCGATCAAAGTCACCTATTAATACTGCTGTTGTAGATGTGTTTGGCAAGTTCTATAATGCATTTAGCAGAGGTACAAAGATTACGGCCACACATAAGTTAATGGTGCAAAATCATGAAATTTTTGCAGTGATAATTAATAGGGCAACTTTTAACTTCAGAACAATGCTTCAGGAAGAAGCAGGCCTAAAAGGAATGACTTATGATTTCAAAATTGAAGATAAACGTGGGTACAGTATGGATACTCATAAGGTTCTTGATCTTGATAAATCTCTTTATCAACCTCTTAGAGTCTTAATAACAAATAAGGAAACAGGTGCTGTAAACGAGCTTGAGAAGAGATTCTTAACATATCTAAACAATAGGGATTATGTTGAATGGTTCTGGGAGAATGGATCTGAACAGATGAAAATTAATTTTGGTATTTCATATAATAACGGCTTGAATACATTTCAACCAGATTTTCTAGTGAAATTCAAAAATGGAAATGTAGGCATCTTTGACACAAAGCCAATAGGCCATAATGTTGAGGACACAGCTGTAAAAGCTGAAGCCCTTTGGAAATTCATATCTGATACCAATAGTGACCGTGAAGATTTACCAGTAGTCGTCGGAGGAATCGTTGTTGAAAAGGGTGGAGTATTCTATTACTATAATGAAGAAAAATATGTGGATATGGATGAAGATAGTTCCCTTTGGCATCCATTCATTGAGATTCTTGAAAAATTATAGAATAGTAGAAAATTGGAAAAATTTTATAATCATATTCCTTTCTTTTAGAAAAGTTTTCTAAAAAGTAAAAATTAAATAAACTAAAATATTAAATATTATTATGCAATTTTGGAATAAAATAACATTATCTATTTTAATAGTGGCAATTATCATACCAATAATAAATATTTATTTAAGTTATATCTTCAAATTAGAAGGATATGGAATAGCTAATTCCATATCTCTATTTTCTGTATTTTTAGCATTACTAACTTCTCTTTATTTAGTCTATAAAAGTGATGAAAGAACCCACGAACAAATAAATAATTCAAAAAAACTATTACAAGAACAGTTATTATTTGAAAAAAGACAGACCGTCGCTTTAGAACTAATTAAAGTATTAGAGAATTATAAAGAATGTCTAGATGAAGATTATATAAATTTCCATGACAAAAATATTTATTATGAAAAAATGGAAAATGTTGAATTCTTTATTTTAGATATTTATAATTTTTTATATTCCATTAGATTCTCATATAATTTTTTCTATTATTCCAAGGAGGTTCAAGAGTTAATAAGAGAGTTCATAAATTTTTTTCATGACCATTCAGATATAAAATATTTTATTGAATGGGATTCCCCATTTCCAAATCATAATGATAATTTTGAGATAATTAAAATTCTATCTAAAATATATGAAAGTTTAAGAAAGGAAATAGGAGAAGAATTTTAAAAAATTAATAATTCAATGAAAAACGTTAAAATTGCATAATTTATTTTAATTATATTTATAATATTGAAGAATATTTAATATATTTAAATATATCTTTAGGAACACTAATTATATCACAAGTTTTTCACTCAAAACAGCCATACAACAATTATCCATAAAAATATTTCAAACTCACAAAATAATTTAAATTTAAGACTTTGAAAATATTTAAAGAAAGTATTTTAACTAATTAAAACAAATATTTAACCATGTCACTTTACAATATCAATAATTCAAAACTGGAGCCAATTCATAAACCATTTCATATTTATAATCTGTTGCACTGAAATCCCTAAGACTTACATAAACTATACGGTCATTCTTATCTAATCTAACCAAAATCCTTACCTTTTCTCCCCAACGTGGATCAACATCCACTCTTTTATCGATTATGGTTCCGAAATCTCCATTTTTAGCTCCACCTATTACAGAACCAGTAAACATGACCCTTGCACCTATCTTATATGTTAAAAAAGGATCGAATCTGGAAGGGACTTCAATAGGATAATACTTGCTTGTGTCTACATGTGTAAGTTCATCACCATATTCAAATTCCAAATATTCATCTCGAGCTAATTCCTTAATTTTAAAATTAGCTTTTGAAGTGAATGCCCCCCCTTGGATTTTATCCAATTCCCTTTTATTTATCTTATTGGCTTCAGCATGAGATGGAGTTATTGCGAGGATATGTTCAGGAATTTCTTCAGGAGGAACAACACGACTATTTATTTCCTTTAGCATCGGTATGATTTTTTTAATCTTAGGAGGTTCACGCAACATGTCTAACATTTTTACCCAATCAGAATCATCCTTATGCCTTACTGATTCATTCAATTCATAAAATTTGATTTTGGAAAGATTTTCCTGGATTACATGGCTATCAAAAAAGTAAACTCCACCATACTCGTTTTTTAAATATTTCAAAGTTTCATCAGATTCAACAACAGGAGGCAATTGGAACAAATCTCCAACCAATATTATCTTAATACCACCGAAAGGCAAATCGTTCCCCATTGCAGTGGAAAGGATCTTATGTATCATTTCCAATAAGTCTGAGCGAACCATGGAAACCTCATCAATAACTATCACATCTTTTGATTGGATTTCACTTATGAAATATTCATCTCTAACGCAATCATATTCATTAGGATTCTGGAAACCTTCATCAATATCATCAAACTCTCTAAAGAAGAAAGAATGAATTGTTCTTGCACTAACATTATAATCTTTTTCATATACCTGTTTTGCTAAATTGGTCGGGCACAAGATCTCATCTATTCCCAATATATCTACAAGTTCTTTTATAAGATAAGATTTTCCAGTGCCTGCTTTCCCCTGTATGAAAGTTATAGGTTTTAAATCTTCACACATCTCATCTGCGATTTTTTGTTGTTCAGAGGTTAATGACATAATAAAACCTTCAATTAAATTCTTTTATCCTTTTTAAAGGTTTTATCATAAACCTGTTTAAATATTTTATATAATTCAATCAAAGACTTTTTAAGTAAATCAAAATCAAAAATTTGAAAATCTTTTCCATTATGTACAACATTACATCGAATTGTATAATAATAAAACATGGACCCGACTGCATCATCTTGATCTAATTTATTGCACCAAAGGGTATCTGAATTATAAACCCTCCTCTCTTCATTAACATTATCTTTTATAACCTGTCTGATAATATCACTATATTCATTGGCAAATTGTGCCTTTACATCTTTGCCAATATCATATTTTAAGCTAGCATACCTTTCAATTGCAGCCCATAACAGCATATAATCCATTTGTATCTTGAAAAAGTTTTGAATATTAGTACTAAATTTTTTATCATAATCTTCCATAATTTTCTCATCATTTTCCAATTCCTTAACTGTTTTTCCCACTCTTCTAATTGTATGAGTAAACAAAGGGTCTTTTTCCCCTCTAAAATCATAGAGGGCATTCTCATTTTCAGGAATTCCCCTATTAAGATTCAAACCTACTAAAACATTAAATTTGTCATCATCAACTTCAATTTCTTTCCAATCATACAATGCATCTCCTTGAGTTCTGCTGATTGTATGATAAGCATGTTTTTCAGATCCGTCTTTAAAATATATCAAATAGCCCCTTGTATATCCGTTGTTTTCTTTATCGTCAATTAATGGGACACCATCTCTTGTTATCATTTTATAAGGTATTATTCTTGGATTTTTATCTGTTTTTCCAACATCAACAAATTTCTCTATTCTTGAATACGCCAATTGTCCAGGCTTAAATATCCCATATGCAAAAAAAGGTAGATCATAATTGTTATTGAATCTTAATGGTTTCGCTTTTGTCTTTTGAAATCCATCATTATCACAATTATCGCTTTTGTTTTGATTACTGTTATTTAATCCCATATTATTTTTAGAATTTGAATTTGACATTACTATCACCCTAATAATAAATATATTTATGTTTTAAAATATTTCTATATCACTAATTGCTCAAAACCAAAAAGTATATATACTATTAAAAAGATATAAATAATGTTATAAGAGTAACACCATTTCTTGTAACAAGCTTTTAAAAATTACACCAAAGCTTTATTTATACAAAAAAATCACGGAGATGATAACATGACCACTTTTAAATTAACTAGATTAAACGAACCTAACTTTGATGAACTTTACGAAATGAAATCATCACTCAAGGACTTCCTTGATGAAAAAGCTGATTCTGCAAACTCTGAATGGATGGAAAATCTAAACACCATATTAGATTTCCAAGACTCAGATGGCAGCTTTAAACTATTTTCCACCTATGAAATCCCATCAGATGCAAGGGTGGACTTCTGCCATGAGCCAACTTACATCTGCTCATCCATTCTCATGAAAGCATACTTAACAGGAGATTCTGAATTAAGACAAAAGATAGAAACTCCACTAATCCATGGATTAGAAAGATGCTGCTGCAGAAACTTAACTGGCCATGGATACGAATCCCTTCAAGGACAAATCGAAGCCTTAAACATCTTTATGAAAGGTGGGCTTCGAGAATTCATTGATCTTCACCCAGACTTAAATTCAAAATTCACAGAAATGATATTGAATATCATGGTTGAATTTGATGCTAGTGAAGAGCAGGAAGCCTTCAAAGGCACTTGGGGAGAAGACTACAAGGAAGACATACTTGAAATAAACGAATACTTTAGCACTAGAAAAGTGTTCGTTTACGGAACACTTATGACTGGAGAAAGCAACCACCATTTCCTTGAAAACAGCAAATGCCTTGGAAAAGCTGCCATTGAAGGATATGACATGTATAATGTAGGAGGATACTATCCTGCAATTATACCTGGAAATGCAAGAATCATTGGGGAACTTTACGAAGTTCCAAATGAGGACATGCCTTCAATAGACATGCTTGAAGGAGAAGGAAGCCTTTACATTCGCAAATGCGAAATTACAACAGGCAATGACTTGGCTTACATCTATGAATACGCTCAAGACACAGAAGGACTTGAAAAAATAGATTCATGGAAGGAATACATCTGGTATGTATCCTATGGAAGCAACATGCTTGAAGAAAGATTCCTTACCTACATCGAAGGAGGATGCTTTGAGGATGGAGGTTCCTATAACGAAGCTTGCTATGACACAACTGCCCCTCTTGAAAAAAGGACAATAGACATCCCATACGACATGTACTTCGGAAACCATTCAGGATCATGGAACGGATGCGGAGTATCATTCTTGGATACAAGCAAGAAAGGACATGCATTGGGAGTCGCTTATCTCATTACAAAAGACCAATTCAAGCACGTGGCTGCAGAAGAAAACTGCGGACGCTATCCAAATGGACAAGGAAGCTGGTACGAAGACATCATAGTCCTTGGAGAAATGGACGGAATCGAAATGCGTACCATAACCAACATTGAATTGAGAGATTATAACGAACCTTGCGAGGAATACTTGAACACTCTTAAAAGAGGAATCAGGGAAAACTGGAGCGAAATGTCTGAAGAAGACATTAATAATTACCTTGATAGTTGCATTAGGGAATAAATTTATTCCCAAAACAACTATACATATTTTTTAAATTACAATTGGAAAAAAACAGATATTTTCCTTAATAAAAATATAATACTGTAATAGAAAATATATAATCACTGTAATGAAAAATATATAAATACTGTAATGAAAAGCAATTATCTTATTAAAAATCCCTATAAGGGTAAACTCCTCTTCTACCATACTCATTCTTTAGCCATGACTTAAAATCCTATCTGAAACGGCATAACGAGATTCCTCATACATTATTAACCCTTTATTCAATAGATTATTCAAAGATCCGCCTATTCCTCCACTGGTTACATCTAACTTCTTAGCAATGTCCACCCTTCTTAAGGGCTCATCCAATAGTGTGGTGATGATCTTCTGCTATTGCTTGCTTAAGTTCTTCCAATCATTTATCAGATTAATTGATAAAAATGGCAAAACATTAGCAAATTCTAGAGAAACCTTTTCATTATCCAATATTTCACCAGGCATTAAAAATCTTACAAATGTATTTATATAGAATGGAATGCCTCTAGTGCATTTATAGAATCTTTCAAAGCCATCTTCACTAAACTCCAAATGGCCTGCCCTTTCAATCAAGTATCTTTTAGTTGTCTCATATGAAAACGGTTCTATTTGATATGTAAGCATTCTGCCACCAAATGCTCCTTTTGCACCATTTATCTCTCCTAAAAGACTATCTCCTATGCTCATGCTTCCAGTAAAAGTATAGGAAACGTTTTTCTCTTTTTGTATAAAGCTTCTCAAATACCATAAGAAACCATTTGTTTCATCATCCAAATCCTTTATTAACTGAAATTCATCAAAAAATCAGGACTCCATCCATCTCATCAGAATATTTTTCATAGATTTTTCTAGGCAAATTCATTACAAAATCCGCTAATTTAGCATAATCCTCCTCAAAGCCAACAATAGGTACCGGAACTTCATCTACATCAAATATGTTTTTTATGAAATATTATGAGTCTTAAACCAACTTTCTATTTGCTTATCTATGGTTTTTAAGCCATATTCCTTTGAGGCCTCTATAATTCTCTTATAAAATAATTGCATGAATGCCATGCGACTTAATTTATACTCTTGATAATTGTTTGAAGAGGATAAATCCAGATAAATGATCAAATAATCTTTCTTTAAGTTGTTCTTAAGTTTATTCACAAGAGCTGTTTTTCCAACACCTCGAATTCCAGTCAATAATAATGCAGGTGGAATTTCATCCTTTGTGGAATCTAGGAGTTTAGTCAAAAAGATTATATCCCTTTCTCTATTGAAGAATTGATCTTCAGTTTATTTAAAGATATTTAAAAGTATCAAAAAGACATCACATAATGCAAAAAAGATACAATACCAAAAGTGTCTAAAATATGTAATACACTAAAGAATAGAGAGTTAAATATAATCCAATAGATGCTAAGATAAAAAACAGAAAAAAAACTTTAAATAACAAACTTTTTACAATAAAAAAAATTTCATCAACAATCACCCCATTTAAAAAATCTGATTTTGTCTAAAAAATGTCAATAATTCTGAAAAAATATCCATCCAATGAATAGCCCTCTAAATTTTAATTTTATAAATTTAATAAACTTATAAAAAAACACTCTATTTTTCTGTTTTTGTTTAATTTCCAATCAAAAATTATTAAGAATATTAAAAAAGATTCAAAACTCAATTATAAATATTCAAAATGGAGATAAAGGAAAATAGACATGCGAAAACAATACTCAGAGAGGATTGGTGATGGAAATGACACACCACATAATATACAGATGCGAAAAGTGCAACTCCAAGCTGATAAGCCTTAATCTGTTTTTTTACCTGAACCATGAGAATGAACTCAAAGTGGCAAGCAGTGCCAATTTAGCAATGGAAGAGAGCAAATTCTCACTGCTTACAGGAATCATCAAGGAGACATTCTGCACAAACTGCAATAGGAACATCCAGGTTTATGAAATTGATATGGAGAACTGCCTATATGACTGCAAAGAAGCCATAAGCCTACTCAAGAACAGCCTAATCGATAAGCGCCATTTCATAGAAGAGAAATACATGAGATCAAAGAAGCTGCAGGGGCTTATCAAAAAAAGGAGATCCGTTTTGGAAATCTATTATTTCCTATTGGAAAATGAACGGTATTTCAAGGACCTGATAAATAATTTCACCACTGACTATGAACTCTTGGAGGACAAGAACCATATCATGATTGAATACCTGAATCATAGAATCAATAGCTTCAAAAAAACAGAATGCATAATAAGCATAAAGAATGAAAATTTCTTCACAAGATTGAATGACCAGAGAATCAAAAGAAACATATGCCCAAATTGCATGAAGGAAATCAGCTTTATAGATGAGGATGAGATATGTCCCATATGTGGAAATAAGCTAGTTGTAGATAAGATAATCTACAGCGAAGAAAGATCATAGCAACTAAACTTTGTCCTATGAAATCATGAAATCATAGCAACTAAACTTTGTCCTATGAAATCATGAAAAATCTAAATAATTTTCACATGATTTCAAGCATGAAATCAATCTATTTTTAATGAATTATAGTTTCTATGAAAATGACAATTATTTCTATTTTTATTCAAAATTTTAACTTAAAATTGCAAATATTTTAAATCATGTTCAAAACTTATGTTTATAAGACTTAAAAAAATTATATTCAAACAATCTCTAAAAATAATTTTTCTAAAAAAAGATTTGATGTGGTAAAAATGAGTGATGACAATGAAAACACTGAATTTTTCCAAGAGGAAGAGAAAAGGGATGCTGAAGGGGAAACAGCATCTGAGGAAGAGGAACTCACTTTGACGAACAAGATCATAGTGGTAATAGGATACATCTGCTCAATATTCTTTCCAGTGGTTGGATTTATCTATGGAATCATATTGCTGTTGCTTAAGAAGGAACCTCCGATATACAGAAAGCATGCTCCCTACATCATAATAATTTCAATAGTGATGTGTTTCATAATTGCCCTGATTGAAATGATATATTTTCATATCATTTAGAAAATAACACTCCATGAAAAGATATGCTATCACATCATTTAATAATAACAGTCAAAGAAATGATATGCATTAGAGTATTTTAGAGAATAAAAAAACAAAAGCTGCTAAAAATGTTAAAGAAAACAATCATATTGATACTCATCATAGCTACAGTATTGTCTGTATCATATCTTTTTCCTACATATGATATAGAAACGGAAATAGCTTGCTATGGACACAGCACAAGTTCCAGAGGCGAATATATAACAGTATTTCTGCTTTATAATGAAAGCCCAAAATACTCTCAAGACCCTGACAGCTATATTCCATTAAGGGATATGCCGCTTTCCATAAACCTAACGGATGATGAAGACAAGACTGAATCCTACAACATGACTACAAATGCTAAGGGACAGGCCAGAATAATGTCCCTTGAAAAAAGGAACTATCATGTTTCAGTCATATTTGAGGGAAAATACAATTACAATCCTTCCAGATGGGAAGGGGATGTTGATTTGAAAAATCAAAACACCAGCTATAGCCAAAAGTACTTTGACTTCAATTTATGATATTTCATGATTAAATTCAATTCATGAAATACTTATTATTTTTTAAAAGAAGATTTAAACTGATTTTAATTCTTTATTTACAATGTAAAAAAAAAAAAAAATAATTTTTAAACCTATTTTAATTTTTTTAACGAAAAAAAGATAAAAAGAAAAGAAAGAATAAGTGACTATCCATAAACTGACACTATCCTTATCTTAAGAATGATATTTTCATATAAATAATTGCTTAATTTCGAATTTAGACCCAAATAGTTACAGTTCCATTTGGGACATAATACTTGGTTCTCAAGTCAACAGTACCCGTCCACTGGGAAGGTTTATATAAGTTTTCTCCTGCATAGGATACTGTCAGATTGTACATCTCATTCTTCAAACCTTTTATCTCAGTTCTTCCTGCTGAATCGGTAGTGAGAAAATGAATCGAAGATTCACCCTTCTCGTCTGTTAGATTGGCCAGCATACGTTTATTAGGCAGATACACATAATTTGGAGTTCCATTATCCATTTCAGTATAATACAATGAAACCATTATATAGCTTTTGTTTGAAGATTTGGAAACCCCATGACAATCGATAGTGGTATCAGTTTTAGGAGAGACCATATAAGCGCCCACTATTAGGATAATTGCAAAAACGATAATTATTATCCAATCCCTTTTCATAAAAACACCTCAAAAGATCAATATGAATAAAATCTATAAAAATTCTTAAGAATAGTATAATTTATTTATTAATAAAGATAACTGAAAGCAGTTTGTTTAATATTTTATATAAAAATAATCAATTATTTGAACAAAATAGCAAAATAACCTGTTTTCTATTTATTTAAATTGTTTGTCAAACATGAAATAAAAAAACTGGCTTGAATCGATTGACGATTCAAGGATTTCCATAGCTAAAATTATACAAAATCGATAAAACCAAATCCTATTTTTTCATAAATCAGAAATATTTCTTCTCCCCATATGAATTCATTTTCACCAAAACTGATTCATCGAATGGAAAGAAAGAAAAATCTCTCAAATCTTTTAAATTACTAAAAAACAGTCCCATTCTATTAAAACTAAACAATATCCAAGAAACCAATCCGATTTTAAGATAATGTTCATAAAAAATAAAACATTCCAATTTTAGCTTATATGCAAAAAATGCCATTCAAAATAATCTTAATTTTATTAATTTTATTCAAATATTTCAATTAAAATGATGAAAATTTAAAAAATGTTCAAAAATAACTTTTATATGATTAAAATCCATACAATAAATTGTTTAATCATTCTAATTTTTAATTAGCAAAAAAAGATGTGAGAAAAATGAGCAACGACGAAAAGATAGAAGAGGAAATCGAAAATAACACAAGCGAAGCGAATGTGGAAGAAACTACAGATGCTGAAAGCAAAAATGATGAGGAAATAAAATTGGATGATGAAACAGTTTTCAAAAGCGATAATGTGCAAGCAAAAACGGATAAGCTAACTACAAAAAATAAAATCATAATAATCATAGGATACATATTTGCTCTACTTATTCCATTGATTGGACTTATATACGGAATTATCCTGGCTTACATTAACAAGCCTCATTCCTATCGGGAACATGGAGTATATATCATTATTCTATCAATCATTATGTGGATTATCTATTTCATTATTGGTCTCGCATAGGAAAATGCATAATTGAATCATTTTCTTAATATAAGCGTAGATCCTCTTATTGAATAGGAAAATGCATAATTGAATCATTTTCTAAAAATAAGAGTAGTTCTCTTATTGATTAATCCATTAAAAAACTCAATTTTTTAATTTTTTTAATTTTTTATACCCATTGATTTTATTTTTTTATTTTATCTTATCCTATTTTTTCAGCATTTTTAGAGGAGCCATACTTCATGCGGAATGAGGTATCCCCTACCATATTCAAATGAACTACTATTTTAGAGAGAGGTGATCTTATGACCCATCATACAAAATATAAATGTAAAAAATGTGATTCAATCTTTGTCAGCTATGACCAAATTTTTTATCTGAATCCGAAAACAAATGAAATCAATATAGAGAATAAGGTTTTAAGTGCAATTGAAGAGAGTGAATCTTCACCTTTGGTGGGCAATATAATAGAAACCTATTGTGGAAACTGCAATGAAAAGATAACCATTTTTGAAATCAATCCATTTGAATCAAGATATGGTGCATGTACCTCAATAAATATACTTAATGATAGCATAAAAAAGCATTACAGGTTTATCCAAGAGAAACATAAGAAGGCACTTGAATTGAAGGACATGCTAACGGACAGCATTATAATTGAAGTCTATGACTTTATTCTGGAAAATGACAAGTACTTTAAGGAACTGATTGGGGAATTGATTGATTCCAATGGAAATAATAAAAATATGATGTCCAAACTTAACATGATAATCAATCATATGGAATCCTTCATCGACACATACGTAAACAGCATTACAATCATAAGCATCATTTATGGAGGGTACTTCTATACAATGGATGGGGATAAATTTAAAAGGGACCATTGTCCTAAGTGCAAAAATAGGATCACATACATTGTTGAAGATGAAACATGCCCTATTTGCGGTGGAGAGCTGAAAGTTGAAGATAGGATTCATCTTGATTGAATCCTCATCATTTTCATCCACATATGGTGAACTGAGTAAAAATAGGGCTATCTCACATCCGAAAAATTGTAAAAAAAAACTAATTTAAAAACAAAACAACACCACCCACCAAAAGAAAAAATCATAAAAAACTAATTTAAAAACAAAACAACACCACCCACCAAAAGAAAAAATCATAAAAAAAAACTAATTTAAAAACAAAACAACACCACCCACCAAAAGAAAAAATCATAAAAAACTAATTTTGAAAAAAAAACCACCAAAAGAAAATATTTTAAAAAAAATCAATCATAAAAATTGACTATAATGTCTATGAAATTATTAAAATACTTTCCAAGAGGCCCTAATTTATTGGAAAACCTCTTGAATCCTTTAATATCCTCACTATCAAATGCCCTTAAGTAAATAATCATGATGCCATATATGATTGGACAGATAATCAATCCCAAAACCAGACCCAAACTATTCTTAGGCAAGACAAGTGAAGGCATTATCATTATGACAGATGCAACCAATACCTTAAATATAAATTTATATGGGGGCTTAGTTTTAGTTAACTTGAACTGTATGAGAAACATGGGGACAGTCATGGCAAAGGAAGCAATTGAAGTGGCCAATGCTGCTCCTATAAGCTGATATCGGGGAATTAGGCACCATCCAAAAATAAAGGTAATCAAACATCCGAATATCAACAGATACAAAGGAATCTTCGGATTGCCAATCCCCTGAACAATGCTGCCGGAAATGGAATATATTGAATAGAATGCCATGCCCAGCACCAAAATGGACAATGCACCAAATCCATTCATATATTCAGGATTAGCGAAAAACAGCAATCCCAAGATTTCCCTAGAGAATATGGCAATGCCCAAGGACATGGGCACAATGAAAAAAAGCCCGTATTTGTAGGATTCTTCAACATATCTTTGAAGCAATAATTCATCCTTAATTGCAAACGCTTCTGAAGCGGCAGGTAAAATTGAAGTGGCAATGGAACCGGAAATGATTAAAGGCAATCTGGCAATTGGATCCACTACACCAAAATATCCTATAACCCCTGTTGTCAAGAACACTCCTATGATGAAAGTGGAAATGCTATAAATCCCCATTTCAGCCAAGCCGGTTATGGAAACTGGAATGGCAAATGAAACCAATCTCCTTGCCAAAACCAATTCATCCTTAAATGAAAATTCAAAATCCTCATTATGCCTAGGCAAATACTTTTCCATATAACGATTAAAGATATAAATAGCTGAAACCGCTGAAACCGCAAATCCAAACACTGAACCTAAAATAGCACCGAATGCAGACAAGCCTATGAGAACAAAACCAGTGGCTGCCAAAATCATCACTATCTGCTCAATGGCACGGGTATACAATATATATTCCATTTTATATACCCCTTGAAATGCACCTCGAAACCCTCCAACGATTACACTAAAGGGCGTTATCAAACCAACCGCCTGCAAAGGGACTAAGGTAATAGGTTTTCGATAGAATTCATAAGCCAGCCACGGAGCCACAACGACAATCATGATGAATCCGAAGAGCAATCCCAAAATCACCATAATCTTTAAAGCCGTAAAAACAGTTTGTCTGGCCAAATCCTCCTCATTCAAGCTGTTATACTCTGAAATATACTTTGCAATTGCCGGAGGCAACCCTCCTGCAGATAAAATTTGGAATATTCCTTGAAGGGGAGTGGTTAAAGTGAATACGCCATATGCAGAAGTCCCCAATAGTATTGCCATCAGATATTTATATATGTAGCCTCCAATACGGAAAATGACATTTCCAAGAAGTATCAAGGCACTGCTCTTAACCAGTTTAGAGCTCATCATCCCACCTTACGCAAAATCATAAAAAAATTAATTTGCCAATGATAAAAGCAAGCTAATTGCTCAAGCTAACAATATAATCATTGACAATTGGAATTGATATTTCATAGGAATCCCCATTTTCGGACTTTGAAAACTTGAAATCCAAGGAATTCAAGACCTCTTCAACAATACTTACGTTGAATTTGCCCTTGTTTAGAGATGAATTCTCTTTAGTGAATGTCAAAATGGCTTTGCCCCTTTTCCTTCTTAAGCGGATTGCAATGTCATCACCTGCAAAAATGTTATATGCAAATTCATAGATTATGATTCCAATGAATGATAAAGATCCTATATTTATGCGGATATCCTTCAAATCAGTTTTATAGTTCAGATTCAAATTTTTGTCATTGGAGAGAAAACTCAAGCACTCCTCGATGTAATCCTTAACGCTTATGTTCAATAAGTCGAAGTCCTTGTCAATGTATTGGTGGATGAGGAGCAAAACGTTTATTCTCCTTTGGAAATTCTCCAGAATAATCTTTTTATCCAATCCGGACTTTAAGCTGTGATTCATTATCCTTAAGAACAAGTGCAGAAGATCCTTTATCAGAATATGGGAGTCATTCAATAATTTCTCTTCAGACTTTTGTGTTTTTTCCAGCCTATGATTCACTTCAGTGATCTTGCTTAATAGAAGATCCAATTTGCTTAAATTGTCCTTCAGCATATTTTCATTAAGAATTCTATTTGTATTGTCCTTCAGGAAGCCTATATAATCTGTATTTTCACCATTTTCATTGAATTCACCTTCAATAATGAAATTAATGTATTTTTCCCTATCCATTTCACTGATGATTCTGAAATTTGCATTGATGGTGTCATAATTTTTGGAAAAGTTGCTCAACTCAGATTTGAAATCTTCCTTATCCAAATCAGATATGTACTTGGTGAATTCAATACTGTTCAACTCATCCAAATCGGCCAACTCACTGTCAGCTGCTTCAATATCCGTATCCTCATCCAAATAAACTTTAAATACGCTTAAATCATCATCCAATGAATCATTAAGATCCATTTCATCATCAGCGCCATGATTCAAATCATCAAAATTCAAATCAAGGATATTGTATATTCCCCGTGAATACACAGTGGAATGATCCAATTGATTCCATATGCCCTTATCATCATCCTTGCCGTCAGTCCAATCATCAGGCATTCCATCATTTAAAAACTGTTCCTTTTCAAAATTTTTAACATTCCTGCTTAGGATGTTCTCTTCCAGGAATCCCTCTTCAAGATACTGGCCGTAATTTTCCAGATTAATATTGTTGTTCTTAACGTTTTTCCTGTAAAATCCAGCAATATCATTTTCCTCCTGAACCAGATTCAATGTATCCCTAAGCAAGTAGGCTTCCAACTCATACTCCTTTTCATCTGTGATTTCCTTAAAGAATATCTTCACTGCAGGATTGTAGTTATGGCTTGAAGGGGATGCAAATGCCCTGAGCCAACGCCTTCTGTCCTTTGAATCGATGATGGAAAACTCAAATGTTTCAAAGAAGGACTTTCTGTTTAGGAGATTGTTTAGGATCAAATCCAAATCATCATAGCCCATATCAACAAGATCCAATTTTTTAAAGTCATAGAGCCCCAATATTTCATCCTCTTCAACTGCAAAATAATTCAAGAACTTGGAATTTACCTTCAATATTTCATTTCCTTCCATCAGGACATATGGTCTTTCAGACTTATTGAAAAACTCTTCCCCTGCAAAGTAGAGCAAATCCAAATCCTCTTCATAATAGGATAAGTGAAAAAGATTGCCTTCAAAAAGGAACAGCTTATGCCTGTATATGGAAATCAGGATGTCATCTATGTACTTGACTTCCCGAAATTCAAAGGGTTCGCCTGTTTCAGCCACCTTTACGAATATCCTTAACAGATTGCTTTTCTTAACGAATGGAAACATTTTTGAAAAGTATCTGCCAACAATATTCTTGAAGGACAATGTATAGTCATACTGATCGGTATAGATTGAATTGATCATGTCAATGTAATTTTGTGAAATGTACTCGACAATGAAGTCCTTGCTGTTTTTGCAGAACTTAAGAATAAGCAGATCCTGATTCAGCTTATCGAATATCTTGAAGTTCTCATCATATTCAACTGATTTCACCCTAGGGGAATTTGTAAAGACTTCATATTTTCCACTGCCCCTTATTTCCTTAAGGACATTGTTTTCCATATCCTGTATAACAATCTTCATGATGAATCCTCCCTCAAATCATGATCTTCTGCTCCTGACCCATCATCCTTAAGACTGGACTTATCAGACAATGCATTGGCACTGCTTGGACGGTGCTTTTCAAATGTAATCCTCATTTCAACCATATTTTCATCACTATCCATTGAAAGGTCATGCAATCTGCCATTTTCTATTTCACTTAAAAATTCAAGGCACTTCATGTAATCCGAATCCAGCTTTTCATAGTTGGATGCCCTGATGGAAATCCTTATGAAATCCTCTTCCACAAATCCATCTACATCAAATCTTTCGACTTCGTTTTCCTCAAGCTTCAGGATATTCAAGAAATATTCGCATAATATCAGATAGATCAAGTCTATTTCATCCCTATAGAATAGGATATCCCCATCGATGCTGCAGTTGACTGTGCTTGACTTGAAAAGTTTGGGATAGTATTCACTTATAAAGATGCCCATAAAGTCCTTGAAGTTCAATTGATCATAGCTTTCAAGGCTCTGTGAAATGACATTGTCTCTGCAGAGTATCTCAATCCTTTTCTTGAAGACATTATAGTAGTTGTCTGATATCTGAGGATTGGAATCAAGATGAGCGCCTAAAAGATGGATGAATATATTTAGATTGAAATTGAGCTTAATATAAATGTATTCCAGAATCTGAGACTTCTTCTCCAGTTCCTCCTCCAATATTCTTTTTGAATCCTTCAGTTCCATATAAAGCTTTTCATATTCCCCCAGTTGATAGTTCAACTCATTCTTTAAATTTTCCTCATAGCTGATATCCTGTGCAAATCCTGTTAGAGTCAACGGTTCTTCACCATAGAGGATGAATTCGCAATTGATGAATTTTATATTGCCCTTTTTTGTTTTTATTCTGAAATTTAAATTGAACTTAGATGATTCATCTTTCTGATTGTCTATTTCCTTGTATAAGCTGATCAAATCAGTTTTAATGATGAAATCCTTGATTATGTCGAAAAATTCATATATTGAATTTACGGTTCTGGATAAGTCCAACTCGCTAGGTGGGATTTCAAAGATTGAGAATATTTCATTTGACCAAAATGGCTTTCCATCCTTCACTTGGCATACAGCCAATTTTCCTAACTTTAGGATAATCTCCTTTTTCCTATTCAAATCTGCAAATTCCTTCTTCAGCCTTTTTTCCTTTGTTTGATCTATAAAGACCACTTCTATTGCAGGATGATTGTTGAAGGAGGTGGGATAAATGATTTCTGTAAGGTACCTTATTTCTCCATTATGATTCAATGTCAGGTTATCCTGGAAGAAAAACTGCCTGCGGTTCAAGATATCATCAAGTATATATTTCAACTCTTCAACACTTGCAAATTCCCTGGATATGATGTCCTTATTGAAGATTTCCAATTCATGGATGTTTGACATGTCAACACCATACATTTTGCAGAATGTTTCATTTCCATAAATCCATTTGTTGGCCTGCACTATTCCAACGCTTAAGCTGGAATTTTCTATGGTTTCCTTATTGGA
The DNA here is from genome assembly GCA_016838945.1 of Methanobrevibacter sp. Classification (GTDB taxonomy): domain Archaea; phylum Methanobacteriota; class Methanobacteria; order Methanobacteriales; family Methanobacteriaceae; genus Methanobrevibacter. Next base: position 945 of record JADLKP010000011.1, on the reverse strand, counting down.
TTTGTTTAGGATGTCCAGATCATCGGAATTGGATATTTTGAAATAAAGCTTATCATTGAATCTGAAGAATTTATATACATTAGAACTGACAAGAATGTTTTCGACATAACGCAAAATCTTGAATTCCAGATCATTATCATTGTTATATGAGTCAAAGAGCATTTCCTTGATATCAAAATCATTGAGAAACTCCAAAGAGTCAAATAAGTAAGCGCCTTTCACTTCATCCAAACTAATGTTGAAGTAATCCAATAGAGATTCATTTAAAAAATAGATTATAAAATCGTTGTGGCTCATATCTGGAACTAAAACTCCCAAAGAAAAGTCCAATTCATCAAAGAATGAAGGATTGAATACTATTTTCTTCCTTTTCTTTTTGAATGAAAAATTGTTGAAAGGATAATCCCTGATATATGTCTGCCTATTGATTACATTTCCGTCCATGTCTTCTATAATTGTAGTTAACATTATTATCACCCCTATCTTTGAATATAAATAGAATCTTATAATTTAAAGCCATTTAATTATTCAAATATTTCTAAGATGACTTACAAGCTATCCAATTCCATTTACTGATTTCAATGGAAGATGCAAATATTAACACAATCAAATCTTTTAAAAAAAATAATATCTATTTAGTCATTTTGCTTAAGATAAAAAATATCTTAATGTCGGTTATATATAGTTAATCTTCAAAGTATAAATAGTTATTTATTGAGCAATAAATATATGGAATTTGATTAGAAATCGGACATTCCTTAAATGAATTGAAATTTACCCAATATTTTAATGTATGCTAGCAAAACACTCTTTTCAAGTTAAATGAACTATTTTTTGAAGTAAGTTTCATATTTAAGGATTTAAGAATAATCTTAAAAGCATCAATTTAACAATTTATGAAAAATATTATCATTTTGATTAAATTATTTGAAAAAAATTAAACAT